>JAGTUY010000182.1 GCA_018224455.1 Desulfosarcina sp. | reverse complement strand
CTGCTCAAGGAGGGCTTCGGCCTGCTGGAATTCTACACCGAAGAGGTTTCCCGGCTCGAGGGTGTACAGTCGGTGGAAACCTTTGTGGTTTATAAGAGTTACAACTTGAAGGTGCCGTATATATTCTAAGGGTTAAGAAGGATTCAAGGGGTCGAGGAATCAAGGATTCAAGTGAAAAGCATTAATGGTTCACCGTCTTAAACCCCTGGTAGAAGCTCAAGACCAATTCATCCCCCGCAATCCGGGCGTTGAAGAAAAACTCTTGACCCCTCGCACCCTCGAACCCTTTTTTTGCAAGGAGTACCCCTATCATGAGAACAGTCATCAAAACCACCCCACTCAACAGCTGGCACCGGCGTCAAGGCGCCAACATGGCCGACTTCGGCGGCTACGACATGCCCCTGTGGTATTCATCGGTTAAAGACGAACATTTAACCGTACTCGACGGTGCCGGTGTATTCGACACCAGCCACATGGCAGCCGTCACCGTCGCCGGATCGGAAGCTGCAGACCTGCTCCAGTATTGCTTTACCAATGACCTAAACGCCTGCATGGGACCGGCTAAAAAGCCCCTTTCTCCGGGCCGATGCGTGTATGGCGCCTTCTTGGACGAAAACGGCCATACCATCGACGACGCGATTGTTTTCTATGTTGCCGCGGACAGCTACATGGTGGTGATCAACGCCGGCATGGGCGGGGCGGTTGCCGACCACCTGCAGCACAACCTCGGCGGGCGGGAGGCTGCGGTCACCGACCTGTCCGATCGACTGGGCAAGATGGACATCCAGGGGCCGGCGGCGGCCAAGATCCTCGGTGGGGTTCTGGCCGATCCCAAAACGGTCTTTGCCGGCATGCCCTACTTCTCCTTCAAGGGACATTTTGATCCCACCTCGCCTCTGGCCGATGCGGTTCGTCTGGACGACGGCACCCCCATTCTGTTGTCGCGCACCGGATACACCGGCGAGTTCGGCTTCGAGATGTTCCTGGCACCGGACAAGATCCAACGTTTGTGGGAGCGCCTTCTGGAGGCCGGCCATTCCTACGACGTCAAGCCCTGCGGCCTGGCAGCCCGGGACAGCCTGCGTGCCGGCGCCGTTCTGCCGCTCTCCCACCAGGATATCGGACACTGGCCATTCATCAACCATCCCTGGCCCTTTGCCCTGCCCTTTACCGCCGACCAGACCGGGTTCACCAAGGATTTCATCGGTCGGGCCGCCCTGGAAAAGCAGACTGATTTCTCATTCACCCACGCTTTTGCGGGCATGGATCTGCGCAAAATTTCCGCTGGGGAAGGTTCCCGGGTCATCGATGCCGACGGCCAAGCGATCGGGACCGTTCTCACCTGCGCCACCGACATGGGCATCGGGCGTCACGACGGCAACATTTACAGCGTTGCCAGCCCGGACCAGCCCGAAGGCTTCAAAGCCAAGGGTCTTTGCTGCGGCTTCGTCAAGGTCGACCGCAAGCTGTCCGTTGGCCAGCAGGTGGATATTGCGGACAACCGGAGAAAAATAACCGTGGCCATCGTGGACGATATACGTCCCCACCGCACCGCCCGCAAACCGATGGCCGACATGCTCTAATCGCGGACACGACACCGCTTATCGCATAGAAAAACAATCACAGGGAGGGAAAACATGAAAGCGATCAACGAACTGAATCTGCCGGAAGACGCACGCTACACCGACGACCATGAGTGGGCCAAAAAAAACGGCGACGTGGTGCGCATGGGTATTTCCGACTATGCCCAGGACCAGCTGGGAGACATCGTGTTTGTGGAACTGCCCGAGGTGGGCAGCAGCTTCGACAAGGGCGAGGAGTTCGGCACCGTGGAATCGGTCAAGGCCGTGTCCGAGCTTTACATGCCCATCGGCGGCGAGGTGACGGCGATCAACGAAGCCCTTGCCGATGCGCCCGAGCTGGTGAACAGCGCCCCCTACGACGGTGGCTGGATGATGGAAATCAAGGCCAGCGACCCCGCCGAACTCGAAGCCCTGAAATCCAAGGCCGACTACCTTGAGTTGCTGAAAGGATAAATACCATGAGATATCTACCCCATACCGAAGAAGACATCCAGCAGATGCTTGAGGTGGTGGGCGCGGCGGATCTGGACGCACTTTTCTCCAGTATTCCCGAGGACTGCCGCCGGAAAGGGGCAATGAACCTGCCCGAGCCGCTCACCGAGTGGGAGCTCAACGGGCATATGGACTGCATGGGCGCCAGCATGGGCGCTCCCCCGCTCTACAAGGTGTTCATGGGCGCCGGCAGCTACCATCATTACATCCCCGAAATCACCCGTCAGCTGCTGCTGCGCAGCGAGTTCTTCACCGCCTACACCCCCTATCAGCCTGAAATCAGCCAGGGCACCCTGCAGACCATCTACGAGTACCAGACCCTGGTGACCCGCCTGCTGGGCATGGACGTGGCCAACGCCTCCATGTACGACGGTGCCTCGGCATTGGCCGAAGCCCTGCTGATGACCATCCGGGCCACACGGCGTAAAAAGGTGGCCGTGTCCCGGGCGGCTCATCCGCTGTACCGCCAGGTGGTGGAGACCTATTTTGCGCCCACCGGCTTCGAGGTGGTCGAACTGCCCGTCAGCAAAGACGGCCGCACCGACCTCTCCGGTTTGGCCGACCTGGGTGAACTGGCCGGCGTGGCCCTGCAGAGCCCCAACTTCTTCGGCTGCATCGAGGATCTGGAGGCTGCCGGGAAAACCATCCACGCCGACAAGAAATCCCTTTTCGTGGTCGCCTTCAGCGAGCCGCTGGCCTACGGCCTGCTCAAGAGCCCCGGCGCCTGCGGGGCAGACATCGCCTGCGGCGAAGGCCAGAGTTTCGGTATCCCCCAGAGCTTCGGCGGGCCCGGCCTGGGCATGTTTGCCGCCCGGCAGCAGTATGTGCGCACCATGCCCGGCCGCCTGATCGGCAAAACCACGGACCGCGACGGCAGAACCGGCTTCGTGCTGACCCTGGCCACCCGTGAGCAGCACATTCGCCGTGAAAAAGCCACGTCCAATATCTGCTCCAACCAGGGGCTGTGCGCCACCGCCGCCACCATGTACATGGCGGCGATGGGCGGCACGGGCATCCGCGAACTCTCACGGCTCAACCGCGACCGGGCCGAGTACCTCAAAGCCGCTCTGGCCAAGGCCGGCCATGTGTCACCATTCAGCGCGCCCACCTTCAATGAATTCGTGGTGCGCTTTCCCAAAGGCTTCGCCGACACCTGGCAGGCCCTGCTGGAAAAGAAAATCGTCGCCGGGCTGCACCTTGGCCCCTATTATCCGGAACTGTCCGACTGCTGGCTGATGTGCGTAACCGAAACCATCTCTAAAACAGGCATCGATGAATTGGTAAAGGAGGTGGCCAAATGAAAGGCCCAATAAAAGACCCAATAAAAGATAAGATGGGAACCACCGGTCTGATCTTCAACGAACCCCTGCTGTGGGAAAAAGGATCCCCGGGCCGCAAGGGACTGTCGCTGCCCCGCCGCGACGTCGACGAAACCCCGCTTGACGACGCCTTGGTGGGCGACGGTCCGGATTTTCCGGATCTTTCCGAATTGGATGTGGTGCGCCACTTCACCAAGCTGTCCCAGTGGAATTTCGGGGTAGACAGCGGCATGTACCCGCTGGGCTCATGCACCATGAAATACAACCCCAAGACCAACGAACGCCAGGCGTCCATTCCCGGCTTCGCCGGCGCCCACCCCCTGCTGCCGGAAAGCCTCTCCCAGGGCGCCTTGGAGCTGATGCATGACCTGCAGGGCTATCTGGGCGAAATCACCGGCTTGCCGGCGGTGACCGTGCAGCCGGCTGCCGGCTCCCAGGGCGAGCTGACCGGCATGCTGATCTTTGCCGCCTACCATAAACACAAGGGGCAGCCACGCACCAAGGTGCTGATCCCCGACACCGCCCACGGCACCAACCCGGCCAGCGCCGCCCTGTGCGGCTTCACGTCCGTTGGCGTCAAATCCGGCCCGGACGGAGTCCTGCTGCCCGAATCGGTGGCCGCACTCATGGACGAGGACACCGCCGGCATCATGATCACCAACCCCAACACCCTGGGGCTGTTCGAGGACAACATCCGTCAGGTGGCCGACATCGTTCACCAAAAGGGCGGCCTGGTCTACGGCGACGGCGCTAACATGAACGCGGCGATGGGCATCGTCAACTTTGGCGACATCGGTGTGGACGTCCTTCATCTCAACCTGCACAAAACCTTTTCCACGCCCCACGGCGGCGGCGGGCCCGGCGCCGGCCCGGTATGCGTCACCCCGGAGCTGGAACCGTTCCTTCCCGTACCGCGGGTCGTCAAAGACGGCGGCACCTACCGCCTGGACGAGGACTATCCCCTCTCCGTGGGCAAAGTACATGCCTTTTACGGCAATTTCGGCATCCTGCTGCGCGCCTACAGCTACATTCTGAGCGTAGGCAAAACCCTCAAACAGGTCAGCCAGTTGGCCGTGCTCAACGCCAACTACATCAAGGAAAAACTCAAAGGCCACTACCACCTGCCCTATGACCGGCCCTGCATGCACGAGTGCGTCTTTACCGACAAACACCAGCAGGAGCATCATGTGGCCACCCTGGACATCGCCAAGCGCCTGATGGACCATGGGTTTCATCCGCCCACGATCTACTTCCCGCTGGTGGTCAGCGGCGCCATCATGATCGAGCCCACCGAATCCGAATCCAAGGAGACCCTGGACCAGTTTATCGACGCCATGAAGCAGATCGCCCAGGAGGCCATAGACTGTCCCGACTGCCTCCACGAATCGCCCCAGTTCCCCAAGGTGCGGCGGCTGGACGAAACCGCGGCAGCGCGCAATCCATGTCTGCAGGGCTGATACCAACCACCCACAGGGGCGGCCGCGAGGTCGCCCCTGCTTTCTTGTTGTGGCGCAATCAATAAATCACAAGAACCAAAAAACAAATTCCAAATCAACAACAATGACCAAAACTCCAAAATCCAAACCATATGATAGTGAAGCGATGACATTCCAATTGATTTGAGATTTGAATGTTGTAATTTGGGATTTATTTGGAAATTGGGTTTTGTAATTTGGTATTTGTTTTAGATTTGGTGCTTGCAGATGGTCACATCACTTTGGAATTATTAAATATCGTTCATGGCACTTGAAAAAACCAGCACCACGACGCCAGCCTGCTGGTGGGTGGACCTGCCGGAGACCGACTACCCGGAAGCCCTCGACTTGCAACTGGCCGTGGTGAATGCCAAAACGGGCGGTCGCCTGGAGGCCGACGTGGTCCTGAGCGTCGAGCATCCCCGCGTCTTCACTTTAGGCCGTCGCGGCGGTCGGGAAAACCTGTGCGTCACCGACGATTTCCTGGCCCAAAAAGGCGTGTCGGTGGTGCCCACGGACCGGGGGGGCAACATCACCTACCACGGGCCGGGTCAACTGGTGGTCTATCCGATCATCGACCTCAATCGCCGGCGCCTGAAGGTCGTTGACTTCGTCTCCGGCCTCGAACAGGCCATGATCCGCACGGCCGGCCACTGGGGCATCGATGCCGGCACCGATCCGGCCAACCGCGGCGTCTGGCTGGACGGCGACAAGCTGGGCAGCATCGGCATCACCGTACGACGCGGCGTCAGCTTCCACGGCCTGGCCCTCAACGTCAACACGGATATGGCGCCCTTCGGCTGGATCAACCCCTGCGGCCTGGACCAGGTAAACATGACCTCCTTCGAACGCCGTTTAAGCCGACCCGTGCCCATGGCCGAGGCCCGGCAACACATGGCCGCGCATCTGGCAGCGGTTTTCGGAATTGCCTTGACAACGGTCAGCCCGGAACAACTGTATGCGGTTATATAATTTAAAAATTGAGGAATTTGGGGATTGAGGGATTGGGAAGCCCTTTGAACCCATTGACTCGAATCCTGGACCCCTCGGATCCTTGAACCCTTTTTCAGAAAGCCTCACATCATGACCCCATCCACCCCCGTGCGCACCGGCAAGCCCGCCTGGCTGAGAAGAAAGCTGCCTTCCGGACCTGAATACGAGCGGATCCGGTCCATGATCGGCAAGGGTCAGCTTCACACGGTGTGCCAGGAAGCCAACTGCCCCAACCAGTTCGAATGCTTCTCCGCCCGCACGGCCACCTTTTTGATTCTTGGCGCCACCTGCACCCGCAACTGCCGCTTCTGCAACATCGAGGACGGTCGACCGGGCCCTGTGGATGCGGACGAACCCCGGCGCGTGGCCGAGGCGGCGGCAAAAATGGACCTGCGGTATGTCGTCGTCACCTCGGTGACCCGGGACGACCTGGAAGACGGCGGCGCCGGCCATTTCGCCGCCACCATCGGCGCTCTGCGGGAGAAGATTCCCGGCGTGCAGGTGGAGGTACTCATCCCCGATTTTCAGGGGGACCGGTCATCCCTGGCAGCGGTGCTGGCCGCCCGCCCCGATGTGCTCAACCACAACATGGAAACCGTGCGGCGCCTCTATCCCGACGTCCGCCCCCAGGCGGACTACGACCGATCCCTGGCGTTGCTTTCCCGCGTCAAACGTATCGATCCATCCATCCCGGCCAAATCGGGCATCATGCTGGGCCTGGGCGAAACGGAAGAAGAGGTCCGGCAGACCGTCGCCGACGTCTATCGCACCGGCTGCCGCATGCTGACCATCGGCCAGTACCTGCAGCCCACCCCGCAACACCTGCCGGTGGTCGATTTCATCCCCCCGGAAGAATTTGAACGCTGGCGCCGGTTTGCCGTCGATACCGGGTTTGAAAAAGTGGCATCCGGCCCTTTTGTGAGAAGTTCCTACCACGCCGGCGAGATGTTTACGGGGAGTTGAAAGATTGGGCCCGGGGTCGGGGGGTCCGGGGTCGGGGTGGTCCGGGGTCGGCCGGGTCCGGGGTCGGGCCGCGCTAACCAATTGACATTGCTAATTTAATAACTGGTCGCAGGTAGAACCGG
>JAGTUY010000181.1 GCA_018224455.1 Desulfosarcina sp. | reverse complement strand
GCCGCTTCCGATGACCGCTGCCTTCCTGGTTTTCCTGGTCATGATATCCTCCTGCAGATTTGAGTTGTCCTTAAGTCGTTTTAACGCGTGTCAACCCTATGTCGTCCGCGCGAAATAAATATCAGCACGGTACCAATCGGCCGGGGGTGGTCTCCGGCACCGCCTGAGACCGGTATTGCCATAACCAATGGCCGGTGCCGGAAAAGACCGAGATTCGCTCTTCCCTGCCCGGTTCTGACAAGATCCCGGACACAATGCTGGATTCTGGATACAGATGGACGTTTTGTTTAACCAAGGCCTCGATGAATCCGGACAAGGTTGAGCGAAAATGAAACCGATTCTGAATGAATGTTCATTCATTTATCAAAGGAGGAAACCGGCTGTCAAGCCCAAAACGCCTTCCATACTGTCTTTGGCCGACAAGGCATAAAATTTATCATTAATACAATCGTATAGCAGGGCTTGAAACGATGTCCGGACCCGGGCCTGGTGCAGCGATGCAGCCCCCTGCCAGCTAAATGAATGAATATTCAGTCATGGGATCGGCTTGCCGTCGGCAAAGGCCGGCTCGTGCAGCGGCAACAGAATATCGGCCATTTTCTTGACCTCGATCAGGATGTCGTAGGCGTCGTATGCGTTCACATGCGTGCCGGGAGGTATCACATCCATTTCCATCGCCAGGATCTGCTTGGGTGGGAAGAAATTGTCGTTAATCACGCAAAATCCGGTGATGGCCGCAGTGCCGCCGGCCGTATCAACCAGCACTGTCAGGCCACCTTCGGTGTGGGCCGGCGTGTGCATGACCCGGATGCCATCGGCAATCTCCCCGTCAGCCTCCACGAGTCGAATCTGACCGTTCTCCTCCACCTCCTCGATGTAGTCCTCCACGTACCTGAAATCGAGGGGATGGGGGTCATGGATGCGTGCCAATTCTTTCGGGTGGACGAAGATCTTCGCATTGGTGCACTTGTAGTCGTTTTCGCAATGGTCGTTATGAAGGTGGGTGTGAATCACCATATCGATGCCCTCCGGCGTCAGACCATGCAAGGCCAATCCCTCTTCGAACGTATGGATCCGCCCACCGATGGCCCTGATTCGGTCGTCAGACTGCACAGGGTGCATCTCACCGGTATCCACGAGAATCGTTTTGTCCCCGCCCTCCAGGTACCAGCAATAGATGGGAATGGTATATGGCTTGCCGTAATCCTGCTGATAGGTCATCATGCCCTTGTCGAACTGCTTGGTTCCCATGACAATGGGATGGATGCGATACTGGCTCACCAGCCGGCCTCCTTGGTATCGGAAAAAATGCAAAAGGAATGAAACCAATTTTAGGGCATATGCTTTTTCAGGTCAACGCTTTTAACCCGTCCGCCTTTCGCGTGTTGACATCACCCCCGTTGCCCCCTGCACATGCTGCCCGATCCCCCGGATAGATCCGCATTCGAATCGCCGCCGTTTTTCATTCGAAGTTGACATTTGGCGTTTTCATCAACAAGATTGTAGACTACTGCCCTCGTGCAAGGGCTTAACACCAGGAAGTTGCGGCTACCCCCAAAGGATCGTCATATGGCCACTGAAAACGATATCGTGCTGATCCATTTTGAGGATCAACCCCTGAGCTTCGCCAGGATCGAAGAGATTATTCCCGATAATAAGCCAGACTGGTATCATGTGAAGCTGCTTATGCTTCAGATTCCGCTGCAGGTGGTCACCTGGATTCTGCGCGACCGTTATATCATGGGCGACGAGTTCACCATGAACGGAAAACGCATGCGTCTGGAGCGCGTCGCGTGCCCGGAAACAGAGTTGGAAGCGGACCATTTGCGCGAAAACATTCCCGGTGAACGACCTGCACCTCTCGATAACAAGGCCACCGTGATCTCCCTGGCCGACAAGCTGAAGCGATAACCGTTTTCAGGTTCAAAGGTTCAGGGTTCAAATCTAAACCGTTGAACCCTGAACAGATGGACGGCAGCCTGTCGTCGTATTAATTGACAATGCAACGCACAATAAAGCAGATTCTGTCCGTATCCAGACGCACGGACATTCCCGCCTTCTATATGGACTGGTTTATGGATCAGGTGGCCCGGGGAGCCATCGATGTGGTCAATCCCTTCAACCAGCAGGTCGGGCAGGTGGCCGTGACACCGGAACGGGTTCACACCATGGTGTTCTGGTCCAAAAACTTCGGTCCTTACCTGACCGGCCGTTACGGAGAGCAACTCCAGGCCATGGGTTATCACCTGTTTTTCAACTTCACGATCAACTCACGGTCACCGATACTGGAACCGGGCGTACCCGCCCTGGATGAACGGCTTGGCCAACTCCGCCAGCTTTGCCGCCGGTTTGGAAGCGCGTCGGTTCAGTGGCGCTTCGACCCCATCTGCCATTTCATCACACCAGCCGGCGCCATCGAGACCAATCTGGATGATTTCGAAGCCATTGCAGCAGCAGCAGGCGAATGCGGCATCACCACCTGCACCACCAGTTTCATGGACCGCTATCGAAAAATTGAGCGGCGAACCCGGGACCGGATCGTCTTTGTCGAACCGTCACCGACCGAACAGGAAAAAGTTCTGCTGAACATGGAACAGGTTTTAGCGCCCCTGGGCATTGGGCTGGACCTGTGCTGTGAAAAAAAAGTGCTGGCCCGGCTGCCTGTGAAATCCACCATCAATGCGGGGGCCTGCATTTCAGGCCGACGGATCATGGCGGTTCATGGCGGCAGGGTGTCCCAGCGTCAGGATTCCGGCCAACGCAAAACATCGGGATGCGGGTGCACCGTTTCCGTGGATGTGGGTTCCTACAGCCTTCACCCGTGCCACCACAACTGCCTGTTCTGCTATGCCAACCCCGCCTGCGACCGGAGGCGCCATCAATGAATATTGGGTCGGTTAAAACAGATAACTTCACCGTACTGGCACCGCTGGCCGGCATCACCAACCTACCCCTGCGGCTGCTGGCCAAAAGGGCCGGCTGTGGGCTGGTCTGCTCGGAAATGATCAGCGCCAACGGCCTGGTGTACGGCTCGGAGAAAACAGTGCAACTGCTGACAAGCGTTCCAGAGGAAAAGCCCTTATCGGTGCAGATTTTCGGTTCGGATCCACCCATCATGGCCGAAGCAGCCCGTATTGTCCAGGATTCCGGCGCCGATGTCGTGGACATCAATTTCGGTTGCTCGGTTAAAAAAATTCTGAAAGGCAACTCGGGGTCGGCCTTGATGAAAAACCCGCCGCTGGCCTGCCGAATACTCGAATCCGTTCGAAAGGCGGTGACCATTCCCTTGACCATCAAGATCCGATCCGGCTGGGAGCCGTCCGGAAAACAGGCCATGGGGATCGCACAGCTGGCTGAAGACTGCGGGGTGGATGCGATCACCGTTCACCCACGCACGGCCACCCAGGGTTTCCGGGGAGAGGCAGACTGGTCCATCATCGCCGCGGTTAAACATGCGCTGACCATTCCGGTAATCGGCAACGGGGATGTGACCACGCCGGCGGACGCATTGCGCATGATCAACGAAACCGGCTGTGATGGAGTGATGGTGGGGCGGGCCGCCATCGGCAATCCCATGATTTTCGGCGGAATGCTGGCGGCAGCCCGAGGGCGGCCGACACCGGTGCCGAACGATGGTCAGCGTATCGACATGATGATGGGTTACCTGCAGGATTCAGTGCGCTATCTGGGGGAAAAACCGGCTTGCCGAATGATGCGCAGCCGCTTGTGCTGGTTCGTTAAAGGCATGCGCAACGCCGGGCAGTTCCGCAACGCCATCCGGTTTATCGCTTCAGAAAAGGAAGCCATGGACCTGATCCGGCAATTCGCCGAATCAATTTCGGCCGGGTCAGAAAACTGAGATCTGAAGCCTGAGGCCGGAGAATCGAGAGCCACAAACGATAGACCAGAGACCCAAAACGTTGTCTATTGTCCGGGGATCAATATGCTGCCGGCCGGAGGTATTTCTCCGGATTCGGGTTCGCCGAAAGATTGCCGGGGCGACACCCGGCTGATAGTAATTTCGCCGATTTTCGGTCCGGGTACAATATAGCGCTGCCCATCCAGGCCGGTCAGAATAGCGCTGCCATCCAGCACGCTGAAGCGATCCCCCACCTCAATGCCCACCTCGCTGCCGGCGGCAACAACGCAAGATCCACCCTCGATGGAAACCACGGCAGACGCCCACTGGCTGTTTTTAATCGCATCGCCCATCCGCTCGCCTAATGCGTCGCCCATCTCCTCGGCCAATTCAACCAGATCGTCCACCTCCACTTCCTGGCCGTTGCGGACGATGCCGGCCTGGTCCGCGTCGATATCGACTTCATCGGTCATGATTCCCAGGGCCAATCGAGCCCCCGTCGCTGCATCATAAACCGCTGCCGCCGTCTGAACCTGAAGGCTGTAGGCCACATCCCTGAAAAACCAGAAGCCCGTATTCCGGGTGCGCAGCCGCGTGTCCATCAGCACGGGGCTCACCACGGCGTTGATGCCCGCCTGCCGGGCGAGCGCCGACAGGGCAAATACATCGATGTCTCCGTTGGCGATCCGCGGCGGGTTCCACAAAAATGAAGGACCGTCGGATTGACCCGGCACCAGCAGCAATGCCTCGGATGCATTCGATTCCAGGCTGGATATAAACGATTCCATAAACGGTGAAGCCGCCTGTTCGCTGTTGAACGGGGTGGCATTGGCAAGCACCAGAACGCCCACCGCTTTGCGGTATTTAGCGCTGCCGGAAAAGTCACGAATGGTCTTTTGATACGCGGGTCGGTAGGACGCGGACATGCCGCATCCGGAAAACAACAGCGCCGCCAGCAGCGACAACACCAGTCCGGTTCTTTTCGGAAAAGCGAGATCAATCATGACGTCGCCTCGTAGCGGGCACAAACGGTGGCGGTCAAACCGCCCCTTGATGTGAATTGCCCGGTGACTTCCATCATCTTGGGCTTCAGTACCGACACCAGGTCGTCGAGGATCCGGTTGGACACGTGCTCGTAAAACATGCCGACATTGCGAAACTGAAGCAGATAATATTTCAAGGACTTTAGTTCGACAATCCAATTGTCCGGCGTATAGCGGATGTTGATGGTGCCGAAATCCGGCAGGCCGGTCATGGGGCAAACCGAGGTGAATTCAGGCTGGGAAATGGTGATGACGATATCCCGCTTGCCTTTGTAATGATAGTCGATGGGATCCAGCACATCGGCGGCGACGATATCCGGCTTGTCCACCGTGTAGCGGACGGTGTGATCATAGGATTTCATTGGCCCCTCCAATTGGTTTCTGTTGGGGCTCCTTTTTAAAGGATGGCGAAAACCGTGTCAAACATTCTGTTGCACCTGGCGCTTCGGGCAGCAACCGCATCGATGTGCAGGCCGTGGTTGACTTCCGAATCGATTCCTGTTAACAATTTAATATATTTAATAATATTATCCAAAAAGGTGGGTGATGATGAGAAGAACAAGCCAAGATGAGCAGATCCTTCGGGCCACCAAGGAGATCGTGGTCAAATTCATTGAAACGGGGCGGATTTCACCCACGGGATTTCCCGAGGTCTTCAAGACCATCTACCGGGCGGTGGATGAAACCGTGAGGCTGTCGGCAGATCCGGAAACCACGGATGAAAATGCCGCGGAGGCGTCCTGATCGAATGCCCTCTCAGGCAATGGGTTATCATCGGGCGCTGATCAGGAAGCGCTGAATATAATCAGGGTGAGCCGAGCGCCTGGGGCCAGAGGTAGTAAAAACCGGCATCGAGGGAGAGCAGGTCGCCGATGGGGCCCATGTCCACCATCGGCGTCGGGTTGGCGCGGGTGCCGCTGGTGAGGGTGTTGTATAGGTTGTCATTGGGATAATCGGTTCGCCGGTAGACAACCACCCGGGCATCGGCTGCCAACGCGGCCAGTGCTTTGGCCTCGGCGATGGCGTCCTGAAGATAGCCGGTCTTGTCCACCAGACCCGCGGCGACGGCGGCGTCGGCCAGAAAAACCCGGGCATCGGCAACGGTGGCCAGGCGTGGGCCGTCAAGTCGCCGATGCTGTTTTACCAAATCGACGAACCGCCGGCCCAAGGTGTCGGCCAGGTCCTGCAGCATGTTTTCCTCTGCCGGTGTGATGGGGCGGAACGGCGACCCCATGTCCTTATTCTCACCGGATTTGTTCACCCGCACATCCACGCCGATCTTTTCCATGAGCCCCGACACCTGGGGCCGCATCAAGATCACACCGATCGACCCGGTAACGGTGGTGGGATGGGCCATGATCACATCCGCCGGCAGGGCCACGTAGTAGCCCCCGGAAGTGGCCAGGTTCATCATGCAGACCACCACCTTCTTGCCGGTGCGTTGTTTGAAGGCAACAATCTCATGATAGAGGATGTCGCTGGCCGTTGTGGTGCCGCCGGGGGAATCGATCTTGAACAGCACGGCCTTGACACGGTCATCCGCTTCAGCCAGCCGCAGATGGGAGACGACCTCCTGAACCAGGCTGGGCATGGTACGCAGGGTCCGGCTTTTAGCGGAATCGGTGATGACACCGGTGATGGGAATCACCAGGATCTTATCATCCGCCGAACCTTCAAGCGTCACCTCTCGCAGCGGATCGGAGGCATCGGAAAACAGGGTGATGCGCGGGGTGGCACAACCGAAGAAGAATATTGCGATCAACATCGTTGATATAATCCAGGTCGATATCCGCATGGCAACCCTCCGATTAGTGGGCTTCGGCCCAGTTTTGTCCAATGGCCATGTTGACTTTCAAAGGAACGGCCAGATCCCACACCGTCTCCATCTCCTGCCGAACCAACGCTTTCGCTTCTTCGAGTTCATCCGGCGGCACCTCGAAGATCATTTCATCGTGCACGGAGAGCAGCATGGCGGTTTTCATCCGCTTTTTGCGCAGTGCCCGGTCCACGTTGATCATGGCCAGTTTGATCAGATCCGCGGCAGTGCCTTGGATGGGGGTGTTGATGGCGGTGCGCTCGGCAAACTGGCGCACGTTGCGGTTGGTACTGGCGATGTCCGGAAGCTTCCGGATACGGCCTATTAGCGTGCTGGTTTGACGGGTGTCGTGGGCCGTCTGGATGGTTTTTTCGATAAACGCCTTGACGCCCTGGTAGCGGGAGAAATAGTGGTCGATATACGTCTGGGCCATCTTGTTGCTGATCTCCAGCTCCCGGGCCAGCCCGAAGGCACTCATACCATAGATGATGCCGAAGTTGATGGCCTTGGCCTGCCGCCGCAACTCGTCGTTGATCATCTGGGGGAAAACCTGAAAGACCTCGGTGGCCGTCCGGGTGTGAATGTCCTCGTCATCTTTAAAGGCCTGGATCAGGATCGGATCCTCTGAAGAATGGGCCAGAATGCGCAACTCGATCTGGGAGTAATCGGCCGAAAGCAACTGCCAGCCCTCCCTGGGAACGAAGGCCTTGCGAATTTCCCGCCCCTCTTCCGTGCGGATGGGAATGTTCTGCAGGTTGGGGTCGCTGCTGCTCAGCCGGCCGGTGGCCGCCACGGTTTGGTTGAAAGAGGTGTGGATGCGTCCGGTTTGCGGGTGAATCAGTTCCAACAGGGCGTCGGCATAGGTGGACTTGAGTTTGGCCAGGGTCCGGTGGCGCAGCACCAGTGCCGGCAGATCATGGCTGCGGGCCAGCGTCGTGAGCACCTCCACGTCGGTCGAGTAGCCGGTCTTTTTCTTGGTTTTTTTCTGGACCGGCATTTTCAGTTTTTCAAACAGGATGCGTCCCAGCTGCTGGGATGATTGGATATTGAACGCTTCATCGGCCAGGTCGTAGATCTGCTGTTCGAGAACATCCAGCTGTCCGGCAAAGGATCTTGACAGATCACGCAGCCGCTCCCGGTCCACACAGACGCCGGTCATCTCCATCTCCAGCAGCACCGGCAGCAGGGGCATCTCCACCTGTTTCATCAGATCCGCAAGCCCGTTTTCTTCGAGCAGGGGAACGAACACATCATGAGCGGCCAGGGTCATGTCGGCATCCTCGCAGGCATAGGGGATGGCCTTTTCCAGGATCACCTGGTCGAAGGTGACGGCAGCCTTGCCCTTTCCCGCCACCTCGGCGTAGGTGATGTTCTTATGGCCCAGGTAGTCCAGGGCGATCTGGTCCAGACCGTGGGCCCGCTTGCCGGGATCGATCAGGTAGGAAGCCACCATGGTGTCGAAATTGACCCCGGCCAGGTCGACGCCGTGGCGGCGCAGCACCATCCAGTCATATTTGATGTTCTGGCCTATTTTTTCGACCTCCGGGTTGGCCAGCACCGGCCGCAGTCGTTCCAGCACCGTCTCAAGAGAAAGCTGTTCGGGCGCGCCCAGATAGTTGTGCCCCACCGGAACATAACAGGCCTCAGCGGGGGTCAGGCAAAAGGAAAGTCCCACCAATCCCGCCTGCATGGGGTCCAGCGCAGTGGTTTCCGTATCCAAGGCAAACCGTTTGGCGCCTTCCAGGCGGTGCACCAGATCATCCAGATCATCCGTGCTCATGATGGCCCGATAGTGCCGCTCGACCGATTGGTCTTGCGATGCATATTCCTGCTGCAGCTGCCTGAACTCCAGCTCTGCAAAGAGCCGGGTCAGCGCTTCGTCGTCGGGAGCCTGGATTTGCAATCGGTCCGGGTCGAATTCGACCGGCACGCGTCGGTCAATGGTCACCAGTTCGCGGCTCAACAGGGCCTGGGCTTTGTACTGGATCAGATTTTCCTTCTGCTTTTTCTTGGTGATGGTGTCGATGCCGCTGTAAACCGCATCCATGCTGCCGAAGGTTTTGATCAGATCCACGGCCGTCTTCTGGCCGATTCCGGGAACACCGGGAATGTTGTCCGCCGTGTCACCGGACAGGCCCATGACGTCGATCATCTGCCGGGGCTCCAGGTCGAAGGCCTTACGGATGGCGGCGGGATCAAGGACCTTGTCTTTCATGGGATCCCAGATGGTGCAGCGCTCGGAGACCAGTTGCATAAAATCCTTGTCCCCGGTGACCATGACCACGCGAAATCCGTTTTCCTCCGCCCGGTGGGCCAGCGTTCCGATGAGGTCGTCGGCCTCGTACCCCTGCATCTCGAATACAGGGATGTTGAACGCCTCGGTGACCTTTCGGATCCAAGGCAGCTGCTCGACCAGGTCATCGGGCATGGGCGGCCGGTTGGCTTTGTATTCCGCAAAGCGGTCATGGCGAAAGGTGGGGCCTTTGGTATCGAAAAACATGGCCGCATAAGCGGGCGAACGGTCCGCCATCAGCTTGATCAGCATGCGCGTGAACCCGAAGGTGGCATTGGTGTGCAGGCCGCTGCTGTTGGAAAGCCCGCGTACCGCATGGTAGGCCCGATAAATATATGCGCTGCCATCGATCAGGTACAGCGTCGGGATTTTCTGATCCAGGTCCGGTTCTATTTGCGTTGACACGAAGGTGCTCCTGCATTAGTTAGTGTCGTTTCGGCACATTGGGCGCATGGTAGCATTAACCATCTCGAACGACAAGACTTCAGATAGTTAGCAATAAGCGATGAACGATACCGAAAGCCTTGAAGCCAGACGGTCCCGGCGGCGGCAGAAAGGACCTAAAACCTGCCACTGCTGCTCGAAAACAGTTCCCTTTTGCTGGAGCTGCCGCTGCGGTTTCCTGATCTGCCAGGCGTGCATGCACGAGAATATATGGGGCATGTCCTGCAACGGCATCACCTGGCAGTGCCCGGACTGCGGCGGGCAAAACGGCTTCGGAAACCAGTAGATGCATAAACAACATCTGAAATCCGACCTGCTCTTCCTGGTCAGCGCCGTCATTTGGGGCTTTGCCTTCGTGGCCCAACGCATGGGCATGGATCATGTGGGACCGTTCACCTTCAACGGCATCCGCTTTTGCCTCGGCGCCATGGTGCTGGTTCCATTTATTTACAGCAACCATAAAAATCAACCCAAAGCACCCACCGGCAGCGGCCAGATCCGGAACAAACGCCTTGTTTTATATGGCGGATTAGCCGGAATGGCCATCTTCGCCGGCGCCTCCCTGCAGCAGGTGGGGCTCGTTTACACCACCGCCGGCAAAGCGGGATTCATCACCGGCCTTTATGTGGTGATCGTCCCCATCTTGGGCCTGTTGTGGGGCCAACGCACCCATGCGGGCACGTGGGGCGGAGCATTGATGGCGGCCGCCGGCATGTACCTGCTCAGCGTCAACGAAGACTTCACCATCTCCTTCGGGGATCTGTTGGAACTGGCCGGGGCGATATTCTGGGCCGGACACATTCATCTGATCGGCTGGCTCTCCCCCAAAACCGATTCCCTGCAACTGGCCTTTCTTCAGTTCATGGTGTGTGCTGCTGCCAGTTTGATGACGGCCGTGGCCGTCGAAACCGCCAGCGTTGCCGCCATCGCCGCCGCGGCCCTTCCCATCATCTATGGCGGCGCCCTGTCCGTGGGGGTGGCTTACACCCTGCAGGTGGTGGCCCAACGCCACGCCCACCCGGCCCATGCCGCCATTCTGCTCAGCCTCGAAGCCGTGTTCGCCGCCGTTGGCGGATGGCTGATCTTGGGAGAAGTGATGTCAGGCAGGGGAATCGTGGGGTGTTCTCTGATGTTTGCTGGGATGCTGATGTCCCAGCTTTACGGATTGATAGCCAAAAGAGAACAAGACAGCGGACTTTTTTAGAACCGGTTCAATCGACGCAGCGATATTGACCCCTCCCCGCTGCAAGCCGCGGGGAATGTTCTGCCTGCAACGGCAGTGCTGCGCAGCACGGTGAGGATGAAAGTCTTTTTCACTTCGCCTGCACCGATCAACCGAGCGCACTGCATATCGCCGCTGCAGCCGATTCGACCGAGAGGGTGCCGGTATTTAAAATCAGATCATAATTTGCCGGATCGCCGATGTCACTATGGAAATATTTTCTCACAAAGGCCCGGCGATCGGACTCGGTGCGCAGCACGTGGCGTTTGGCTTCCTTTTTAGACACACCATAGGTTTCGGCCACACGGTTCACCCGCAGTTCCAAAGGGGCGATGATCCGGACCCGGAACCGGTTTTCCGGCGGCAGTACAAAATTGGCGCCCCGGCCGACGATAATGGCCTTTCCGTGCCGGCCGATGGCGCCAATGACCCGCATCAGCAAGCGGGAAACCTCGTCCGGCCAAAGATGCCGCTCACTGATGGCGGCCGACACCCAGTCTTCGATCATGGACAAACCCCTTTCATCCAAGGTCCGAATGACTCGGGTAGTGGTATCCGCATTTTCGGCCATGGCATTAATGAGCTCCTGGTGAAAAAGATCCAGGCCGAGCCGATCGGCCACGGCCTTGGCCACCAATTTGCCCCCACTGCCGGGTTCCCTGGAAAGGGTGATCACCGGCAGGGTTTTGTCCGCCTGCTTTTCCTTTCTGAGGATCTCCCAGCGGCCTACCTGTTCTTCGATGAGTTGATGCATGGCTTTCATGGCGCCTCCTTATTCGTTGTGGGTTAACCCCAAGCGCAAGGATGCCCGATGACAACCATTCATTGGCGAAAGCGAAGGAATCGATACAATCGTCACGGAATCCAAGAAAGCAGTTGAGAAATCAATCGTTCGGCAAGCGGATGGCGCGTTGAAAAATGGGAAGAATATGGCAAGGGGCAAATTTTGGTCGCTGTATGCTCATCGCGCAACACCTCTGTCACTGGGAAAAGCTTATTCAACAACGGGTTGCATGTCAAGGATGCAATCGCTGGGGGCCCGTGTCGTCGGACCGTTTAATCGCAGGGCTGAATCCGTTGGACCCGTCTGCGGGTTATTTCGTCAAGGAACCCGAAGAAAAAGGGGTCGGCACCGTCGATGATGTCGATGCGGGCATCGGGGTTCCATAGTGGAAATGTATTTTGTCTTCTCTCACAGATGGTCTCTGTGAATAAAAAACGGATATTCGGGTTTCGGTTGGCCGTTGCATAACGGGCCGTTGTATCCGTCACGGCTTGGTGAATTTCCTGGCGAGATCATTATCGATGACGTAAATGCAAACCGCCCTGGCACCGTGCTCGGTATACCGGTATCGCTTCATGATGTTGTCCATGAGAAACGTGACATCATCACGGATCTTTTTGTCGTAGGTCTTGAAATCCTCTTCCGCGTAATCCTTGATCGCCCGCCGGAAATTTTCGTTTTCCAGAAACGGATCCAGCGCCTTTTCCTTCAGATTAAATATATACCGTTCTTTCAGTGATTGGAATAGGCGGGTTGCCGTGGGAGGAGTACCGGTCACCATGATCTCCTGGGTGAGCGTTCTGGAGGTGTACTCCTTTTGGGTTTCCTTTCTGAAAGTCAAGCGCTTGGTCGTTTCCACCTTTTCGCCCAGCATGCGCCGCTCAAACCCGTTCAGCAGCTCTTCGGTGATGCGGACCTTTTCGCCGGTGAATTTGCAGGATTCAACCGCTCCCGGTTCGAAATTCACGGCAAACATATAGTGAAGAATTTCCCGGTGAATCTGTTCTTCGTTGAAATAGTATAGAGACTCTTTCACCTCCTGCAAAATGGTGAAATCGTACAGTGACAGCAGTGAATCTAAAAAACCTTCGGGGATGGAAGCCTTCAGGTCTTTCTGTCCGTGGAAAAATTTGCACAGCATGGACATGTCGATCAATTCGCCCGATTTGGCGTAGGTGGTGTAAAAGGCATTGAAGATTTTTATGGAATCGCGCCCTGATATTCCCTGCCGACCTTCTTTATCGGATTCGCCGATGATCCGGCGCCGACGTTTGGCGGTGAGCGCTTTGCGGTCTTCTTCGGACAACCACTCGGGTATGTGCCCGGTGTAAATTTCGATCTTGAGCAACTGAAGTTGCTTGTCGCAGTAACGGGTGTATTTATCCGGCTCTGAAATCCACTCGAGCATGGCTTCGGAGCGGAGGTTCAACCGGGAAGAGATGATGACCCGGGCAAAATTGTGCAGCACCCGGGGCAGGAAACTGTCATCGATGTAAGACCCGAAGATGTTGCGGTAAATCTCGACCTCCGTGTTAAGATCCAGGACATACGGAATATTGATGTACACGATACGGTCGGAGAAAGACTGGAAATCATTGATGTTCTTTTTATCTTCCGGATTCATCAGGGCCAGGAACAGGGAGTTGACGTTCTCCTCGATATCCTCGACCTTGTGCAGCCCTTCGCTGATGATGTTGTGAAGCTCGATCAGGCGTTCGATGTTATGGGATTTGATGTCCATCAGCGCATAGATGCCGTTGTTGGTTTTGGCGAAACGGGAATAGATGTAGCGGACCTGATTGCTGTCGGAAAAAAGCCGGTTGATCAACCGCTGAAGGTATTCGTTGGTTTGAATGATCTCCTTGACCGGACGATCACCGGGAGAGAACACGCTGATGCCCCTGCCCAGCCGGCGATTGAATCGGTAGGGAACGGCATGGATCATTTCCAGCACCTTTGCCGGGCTTTTCAACCGGTTCAGCAGCGCTTCGTAAAGGGACCCGCAAATCGTGCAGGGAACCTCGTGAAAAATCCATTCATAGGCCTTGTCGGTAAACAGGGTGTATTTAAATTCGTTGTTTTCGAACAGATCGTCGAGAAATTGCCGTCTCCGGAATTTGGGGATCAGGAGCAGCGGATTGTCATGGCAGGGGCAGGGAACCTCCACAAAATAGTTATCCGTGTCGGGCAGAGCCATGTTTCGAACGGTCTCGAACTGCTCCTTGTTCGGATTTTTCTGCATCCGGAAAAGACTCTCTATAATGGACGCGGTGTCGTTGCCCCCTTCGCTGGCCAGTTGTCTGCGATCCAGGCGCCACACCGTCTCGTAACGGGTCCCTGCTACCGTATTGGCGTACTCTTCGAAACGCTTCAACAGATTGTTCAAAAAGGTGCTCTTGCCGCAGCCGTGGGGGCCGTCAAAAATATAAATTTTGTTTTGCTGGGCGCCACTTCTCAGGGCCTCGACGTGGTTGACCAACCGGTTGGCAAAAAGACGGTCGGCAAAGAAAGGGTGATCTGCGCCTTCGACGAACAGTCTGCTGCAGTCATACCTCACGTATTGGATCGATTCCGGGTCGTTGGGATATTCATCGACGCCTTCGCCCACATAAGCTTTGAACAGATCGTGAAAGACCTGGAACACGTTGCGGATGGTGCCGACGGGGTTGGCAAGCACCACCTGAAGAAATTCCTCAAAGGGGATGGGCCGGCGATGATTTGACTCATCGGCAACCGTATCGATATGCCGCATGGCTTTATTGATGTTGTCCATACACTGCCTTGTCCGATCGGTGGATGGTGGGGCCCCGATCGTATGATTTAAAGAACATTCCTGCTCAGTTTTCGGTCATGCATGGTGTATAGCACCCGCTGCCATTTGACTTCCCGCGGTTCGGGTGCATCGGTCTGCGGCATTGGGATCCCGGGCATGGTGGGCATTCTTGGCGCCTGTGGTCTCGCTACGACCTCCATGGTTTCCAATTGCACCGGACCGCCCCACAGAAATTCAATACCGAGCATCGTATTGGGTATGTATTCCGCCAGCAGCGGTTTGCCCTCGAACCGGTGGATCAGGTAAAGGGCATTATCCTCGGTTTTCTCCTGGTCGACCTCGATATTCGGTGGGTGGTACAGGGATCCCATGAGCATGTCCCGGTAGTCGTCTGCACGCCGGCTTTTTACGTAATACTCCCAGACCATTTTTTGTTGGTTCAACCGCTTGCCGGCCACGAACAGCTTGTTGGTGGTGACGAAATCTTGGTCCACAAAGCTGTGGATAAAGGTAAAATCTGAAAAATTTTCTCGCACGCTGAAAATGAAATCCTTCCCTTTCCCGGTTTTGGCGTCGAAGTCTTTGCGTCGTCCGGTATCGGCAATATGCTGAAATTCCCACGACACTTTACCCTTCTCGGCCATTTCCTCAAGGAAGTAAAACAGTCGCATGCCCAGGGCATACGGATTCAACCCTACCCGTGGCATGGCCGTCACCCCGGCATTGACCCGGGCAAAATCGACTTCATGCCCCTTGATGCGGTCATCATTCATGTAGAGGAGTTCGTGCCAGTATGAGGCCCAGCCCTCGTTCATGATTTTGGTGCGGATCTGGGGCTGGAAAAACAGCCCCGTTTTTCGAATGATCTGAATCACCATCAGCATCCATTGATTCTCTTCCCGGACGAGCATCTTGGAGTGCTCCATGATGAATTCCAGCAGGTCTCTGGGCTTTTGTTTTTTCGATGCCTGGTGCTTTTTTAACAGGCTTCCAAACTCCGGATGACGTTGGTCAACCAACGAAAAGAAGCCTTGTTCTCCCATTACCGGATCTTGATTAATACTGGCGTTATATCGCTCCAGTTCCTTGATGTATTTGCTGATATTGACTTTGGCGATGTCCTGCAGATAGATGTCGAAATAGAAATCCACTTTTTCCGAAATGCCTGAATCCGGCGCTGAAAAGATTTTCGACAAGAGTCCATGGTATCCGACCAGGTTGTCGATTCCCCGGGTGAACTCGATCACATAGTCCACCCAGCGTCCCCGTTCGGAACGGAGTTTGGCAAGGGCCCGCTTGTCCGACAGCGCCTCGCCGTTGAAATCGTAGTCCCAGGTATGCCGAAAATAGAGGTTGTTCTGGAAAAAGTCGATATGGCCAATCACGTGATAGAAGATCATCACATTGAGCCAGTCCGGATTGTTGTCGTTATAAAAGGAGATCGCAGGGCGGGTATTGATGACCGTTTCGTATGGATTACCCGGGTATAATTCGTATTTGCCCTTCTCTTTAAGCACCTCCACATCGTGGACCCAGTAATCATAGAGGGTCGGAATCATTACCTTGGGGGACAGTTCGATGAGATCACGGTTGGTGACGATATATTCCAGGCTTTCGTCCTCAAACCGCAGACCGGCGTCACGGGCCCGCAGCTTACAGCCTTCCATGATCGTTTTCGTATGCTGGTCGATCAGTTCCATGGGCTTTTCCGTTTCGGTCTTTCGGCTAGGATATCAACCGCTTGATCCCCTCTATCAACCGGGGCTCATCGGTGCTTTCGTTGATGGTGTCCAGTCGGATGAGCTTGGGAAATTCTTCAAGCAGTCCCGATTTTTTCAGGTACCGTTCCACTTCCGTGTTGTTCTGCGAACTGCCGGCATGCTCTGCGATGGTCACGCCCACACGGCTGGCATAGCCGATCATCTCCTTCAATGCCGGAATGGCTTTTTTTCCCTCCGTGTCCCAGTCGTCGCCATCGGTTCCGTGAAAAACATAGATGTTGTAGTCCGCGGCCAGATTCTCCGCCTTCACGATCCGGTTGACCATTTCATATGCGGAAAATACCTGGGTGCCGCCGGCCACCCTGGAGTTGTAGTAGGTATAAAAATCCTCAACCTCCTTGGCTTCGGTGTCATGGAGGATAAATCGCGACTCCACCTGGTTGGCGTACTGATAGAGCAGCCAGCTGTAAATAAGCACATGCTGGGTGACCACCAGTTCGGTGGCCTTTCCTGCCATGGAGCCGGAATAGTCCCGGAGAAAGAAAACCACCGCCTGGGATTCGAAATCCTTCTCTTTGGACAGAATCCGGTAGATCCGGTCTCTGGGGGAGATGATGAACCCGGACGGATCGATGTCGTCCAGATCGGGGATGTTGCCCAGGTGAATGTTGGTTTCGACGATCTCCCGCAAGGTGGCTTTTTTGTCCATCACCTGACCGGAACCGCGGTTCCGGTCGGTCATGTCGTAGGTGTACCGGGTCAGTGAGCGCTTTTTGCCTTTGTCCTGCAGATTGGGCAGTTCGAACTGTTCGGTGAGAATTTTCCCCAGGTCGTAGGCCGACGACTCCATTTCGTGCTGGCCGCCTTCTCCTTGACCCGGCCCGCCGTCACCGGCCTGGTCCGGATCCCGGACCGGCTGTTCGCCGATGACTTCGCCCTCTTCACCATCGCCGCTGCCGCCCTGACCCTGCCCCTCTTCCTGTTCGGCAAAGTTGGGGTCGTGAATAAACTTCTCTTCCACGGTAGTGGGCACCACGACCACCTTGCCCTTGCCGGCCTTGCCGGGCTTGATCATTTTGCCCACGCGGATTTTACGGGGAAAGCCGTCCTTTTCCCGCTGGCGGTCCTTTTCCAGCAGCTCGTCGATGGAACGGATGTGGCTGACATATGAGCCTTTGGGCTGAGCCATGGCCTGCAGGATCATCAGGTCGTGATAGTCATACAGGTTGAGCAGTCGGATCTCGCCTTCATCGGTGGTGACCACCGCCATGCCCCCGCCGATGATCGGCATGTCGTGGGTCCGATCGTCGTTGAGCTCCAGGAGGACCTTCTCTTCCTGCTCCGGTGTCATACCTTGATGTTTGAGATCATCATAAATTTTTTGCAATTTAATTAACATGTTATAACCGGCTCATCGTTTGCTTTAACCCAGTTGAAGGTTGCTGACAATATCACGGTTGCGCTGCAAATGATCGCCCACAAAGGGTAGATTTTGGCTCAGGCCAGGGCCCCAGCGAGGTTGAAACCGCAGGCGCAGCAGCGCTACGTCGAGGATGTCAGCCGAGCGAGAACGCCGGCCTGGGCCGAAAGATGCCGTTTGTGGACCATCATTTTAATTCTCATCCTCCTGGGTGCAAAAGTACTCAATGGTTTTTTGCGCACAGGTCTTGCAATACCCCAGCTTGTTGAGCATGGTGTCGACCATGCGGTCGTAGAGTTTCTGGTTCTCTTCGTTGGTCCGGTTGGCCAGGGCGCCGATGAGGCTGCCGGCGCCGGCGATATCCGATTTCAGCCGCACGTCGGTGACCGCCTTGACCAGTTCCAGGTTATCCATGAAATCGTAATCCGGATCCACGGAAATTTTCTGGCCGTATATCTTGCGAATGGACGTCCTGAAGGTCTCCCGCTGCTCGCTGGTTTTGAGCCCCAGGCGATCTTCCACACTGTTGATGTAGCGCTCGTCTATCTTCAGGGCCCTGAGTTCGCCGCTCTGGGGATCTTTGTACTTCCACATCTTGTCCGGACCCAGGTTTTCGGCATCGATGCCGATAATCATGTTCACGTAGCTCATGACGTCCTTGCGGATGGCCAGGGGCTCGTCCATATAGGCGTTGAACATTTCGGTCATGATCCGCTCACGATAGAGCCCTTTGGCAGTCTTGAGATCCTCCAGGTATTTGGCACGGTCGTTGGCCTCGGTCACATAATCCAGGACAATGCGCTCCAGCGCTTTGAAGATGTCATAGGCGAACATGCACCGTCCCTCGTTGGTTTCCGAGCTTTCATTGAGCAGTTGGATGGCCCGGCCCAGGTTCCGTTGCCCCAGCCCCTTCTGGCCGAACCGCTTGGTGATGTCCGGGTTCTGATTGAGGGTGTCGATGACCTCGGCCAGTGTCTTGATGCTCTTTTCGCCGGCCACCTCGCCGGCGGCCAGCTTCATCGTCTCGATGGGGGTGAGCTTTTCCGACCTTGCCAGTCGGGTGAGCACCACCGTCACGGAGGCCGCGTGGTTCAGGTTGGGATCCTGATGCAGGTATTCCCGGTCGAGGGTGGTGCGCGTCTCGTTGCCGATGGCGTAAATGGTCAGGTCTTTTTGCAGCTTGTAGTTGGTATTGTGAGAGACGTAGCAGATGCGGCAGCGGTCGACGATGGGCGCTTCCTCCTTTTCCGCCAGAAAGCGGTTGAACTCGGAATTGTTGCTGGTGGCGATGATCAGGGTGTCGATGGGCCACTTATATCCGTCGATTTCGATGTTGCGGTTTTGAATGACTCCCAGATAGACCTGGACCAGATCCTTTTTGTTCTTGAAGATTTCATCGGAAAAATGGACCCCGCCGCCGGCCACCCGCGCCAAGGCCCCACGCCGCAAGTCAAAGCGATAGGGGTTGTTGGTTTCCGTAATGTGAAGCAGCCGCTGAATGGACTCTTCGCCTAAAAGATCCACCGCCGAGGAGGTAATTTTATCTTTCGCCGCATACTTGCCGGTCACGGTGCCCAGACTCTCGGTCATCGGGACAGGGATGATCTGGATAAATTCAAGCATCTTTGCCAGGTCACCATTGGTGTAATTTCTGATGCTGTTCCATATAAACGCAGTGCAGGCACCCAGCGGACGATAATCCCCCCAGAGGGTTTCAATCTCGTTGTCCGAGAATCCAATCTCTTTGGACAAAAACTCACGGTTTTTGTTCGGTTCGTCGGAGATGTTCATCGCCAGAATCATTGGATCTTCATAGGTCTGGGATTCGATGGTCGCTATTTTCCCATAGCCGCCGATCTTGTCCAGGCCGACAAATCGGTAAGAATATTTGCGGTTGGCCTCCTGGGATAAAAAATCTCTATATTTATTGCATACAAAATCCACCAGAAATGTCTTGCCGTTTCCCGGTTCTCCGACCAGGACAAAGGCCATCTCCTTGGAGGATCCATTTTCCGCGGCATCCTTGACGTAGGAGACAAAACTGTTGATTTCATCATACATGCCGATGATGTGCTTTTTCCCGCTTCTGAAAATACTGAAATCGTAAGTGGTCTTGCCGTTGACCACCACCTTTTCGATGTCGCTGTCCAGAATCATCCGGGCTACACCCTGAAAGGCGTTTTCGAAACAGCGTTTATCTTCTTTGACCTCGACCAGATGCCGGTGAAGCGCCGATGTGTTCTTCTTTACCATGGAGTCCCCCTAATTTTTAGATGACCGGTGCAGGAGATGGCGGATCGGGTTAATGGTGCAGACCCTGTTGTTTCAGCTGCAGCAGGAAATGACCATGAGCCCTTGATGTTGATTTCCGGATCGACCGTCAGGGAAAATGGGATGAAAATGGCATTCTGGCGGCAATTACTATAGACCCGGAGCAGGGTGCTCGATCTTTACATGACTCGGACGCAATGGAATGCGTCACAATATGGGCTGAGCGCACAGAAACGGCCGGCTGTCGCCGTTGATTGATCAGGATGAGAATTCCATTGCCTTGATTTGAAGTATAGCACCTCGTTGCAAAACTTCAACCCGAAAAACCAGACAAACGACTGGCCACTGGCGGTTAGAAGAACCCTCGGCGCACGGCTACACCCTCAGCTTAGCGGATCCATGGGGCTCATG
>JAGTUY010000180.1 GCA_018224455.1 Desulfosarcina sp. | reverse complement strand
GCTTTAACGGGTGAGAATAAAAATTCTGCGCTCAGCCTGCCAATGATCGAGGAAGCATTCAAGGACTGCGACCCAAAGGCCCTGGAATTCACCCGGGATGTGATCAAGCAGTCCACTATCAGCCTGAGGCGCCTGGAACGCGCGGTCGAGGAAAGGGTCGGCACCGATCAGGCACCGGATCACAAGAAGCTGAAAGCCATTCTCGAGGAGATGGCGGCTTTTTTCGATAAACACCTTCCCGACCGCACGCCACCACGGCAATCGGCGCACGGCCGTCAAGCCGCGGCCAGGCATTCCGGTGCCGACGGTGCGGCCACACCTGCCACGGCAGAAGTTACCCCAACGGACAGATCAATGGAAACCATTACCAACCGAAAAGACGTAATCCACCTGCTGGATCAAATCTGTGCCTACTATGATCAACACGAACCGGCCAGTCCGGTGCCGTTGTTGTTGAAACGCGCGCGCCAGCTGGTGGAGAAAAATTTCATCGAAATTGTAAAGGATTTGGCACCCCAGGCCGCCGACCAGATCAAGTCGCTTTTCGGTGACTACCCGAACGACACGTCTTGATGGGAAATAGGACTGAATACATCGCCGACCCGTTTGAAAAACCGGCGGTGCCAGGATTGATTGCTACCCTATAACTGTATGGAGGAGAGATATGGCAACCAGCAGTCAGAAATTCGTCGGCCGTAATCGGCCCCCCCGTGTTCAGATTGAATACGATGTGGAGCTGTATGGAGCGGAAAAGAAAATCCAGATTCCTTTCGTGATGGGTGTGCTGGCGGATCTGTCCGGCAAACCCCAGCCGGGCGCCCCCGCCACACCGGTCGACAATCGTGATTTCTTGGAGATCGATGTCGACAATTTCAACGATCGCCTCAAGGCCATGAAACCCCATGTCGCTTTCGATGTTCCCAATGTATTGACCGGGGAAGGTAATTTGAAGGTCGATCTCACTTTTGACAGTCTCGATGACTTCTCTCCGGAGGCGGTTGCCCGCAAAGTCAAGGGGCTAAAAGAACTGTTGGAGGCGCGGACACAATTGGAGAACCTCCTGACGCACATGGATGGCAAGAGCGGCGCCGAGGAATTGATCGCCAAAATGATCAACGATCCATCTCTGCTTCAGGCCCTGACATCCTCAGCCAAAACCGATCTGCCGAGCACCGACGAAACATCAACAGAAGAGAAAACCGAGGGAGAGGACTAAGCCATGGCTGAAGAGCAAACACTGAAACAACCCCAGGCAGGAGCGGATGAACGACCAACGAAACCCAGCCACTCCTCCATGCTGCTGCAAAAAGAAATCAAACCTCGGACCGACCGGGCACAGGAACAGGTTGAAAACGCGGTGCGCACGCTGGCCGAATATGTCCTCAAGGATGTCAACCTGGTCTCTGCCGATGTGATACGAACCATCGAGGCCATCAAAGCCGAGATCGACGGGAAGCTGACCCGGCAGATCAACCAGATCCTACATCAGGAAGATTTTCAAAAACTGGAGAGTGCCTGGCGCGGGTTGCACTATCTGGTCAACAATACCGAAACCGATGACATGCTGAAAATCAAGATCATGAATATCAGCAAAGCGGAGCTGGGTGGCACGTTGAAAAAATACAAGGGGACCCGCTGGGACACGAGTCCCGTCTTCAAAAAAATCTACGGTGCGGAATACGATCGCCTGGGGGGCGAACCCTACGGCTGCCTGGTGGGGGACTACTACTTCGATCACAGCCCGCCGGATGTGGAGTTGTTGGGCGAAATGGCCAAAATCGCCGCGGCCTCCCATGCCCCCTTCATATCCGCCGCCGCCCCCTCGGTCATGCAGATGGATTCCTGGTCCGAACTCTCGGCGCCCGCCGATCTGGCCAAGAAATTCAGGGATGCAGACTACGCGTCCTGGCGATCCCTGCGCGAATCGGATGATGCCCGCTACCTCGGGCTGGCCATGCCCCGCTTCCTGGCCCGGCTGCCCTACGGCGCCAAAACCGATCCGGTGGAACTGTTTGACTTCGAGGAAGAGGTGGAAGACGCCGATACGCGCAAATATGTGTGGGCCAATTCAGCCTATGCCATGGCCGCCAATATCAACCGGGCCTTCAAATTTTACGGATGGTGTTCGCGCATTCGCGGGGTCGAATCCGGGGGAGCCGTGGATGGGTTGCCGGTTCACACCTTTGCGACTGACGACGGCGGCGTGGATATGAAGTGCCCCACCGAGATCGGCATCGGCGATCGCCGGGAGGCGGAACTAGCCAAGCTGGGCTTCATGCCGCTGGTCCACCGTAAAAATTCGGATTTCGCCGCCTTTATCGGCGCCCAGTCACTGCAGAAACCGGCTGAATACGAAGACCCGGATGCCACGGCCAATGCCAACCTGGCCGCTCGCCTGCCCTATCTGTTCGCCTGCTGCCGCTTTGCCCACTACCTGAAGTGCATCGTGCGGGACAAAATCGGATCGTTCAAGGAACGCGATGATATGCAAAAGTGGCTGCAAAAGTGGATCCTGCAGTATGTCGACGGCGATCCGGCCAACTCCAGCGAAACGACCAAGGCCAAGAAGCCGCTGGCGGCAGCCGAAGTCACCGTGGCGGAGGTGGAAGGCAACCCCGGCTACTATACGTCCAATTTCTATCTGCGGCCCCACTACCAATTGGAAGGGCTGACCGTCTCGTTGCGGTTGGTTTCCAAACTCCCATCGGTGAAAAATTGACCACCTAACATCAATCTCAAAAAAGGAGAAATACCATGGCGGTAGACATTACATTAAAAATCGATGGCATTAACGGCGAATCGAAGATCGATGGTCATGAAAAAGAAATCGACGTACTGGCCTGGAGTTGGGGGGTATCCCAATCGGGATCGATGCACGTCGGCGGCGGCGGCGGCGCCGGAAAAGCGAACATACAGGACGTGTCGGTCACCAAGTATGTCGACAAAGCCTCCACAAACCTCCTCCGCAAGTGCTGCAACGGCGCCCACCTGAAAAAGGCGATTATGACTGTTCGTAAGTCGGGCGAGAATCCGGTTGATTACGTGGTCATCCAGATGGAACCGATCATGGTGACATCGGTGAGTACCGGCGGAAGCGGTGGTGAAGATCGATTGACCGAAAATATCACCTTGAACTTTGCCAAGGTAAAATTCAGCTATACGCCCCAAAAAGACGATGGCTCCGCCGATGCGGCCATCGATCTGACCTGGAATATAGAAACGAACAAGGAGGAATAATAGCAAGATAAAAGGATCGGCGAACCACCTTAGTGAACATCTGAAGCATGGGACATCCCCATGCCTGCCACCTTGTGCAAGGCGGGAGGACACGCGCTACCAATGGGTTGGACGCTCGCCTTCAAGGGGCGGCAGTATACTATAGGGTTGTCGAGTTAAGGGACGATCGGGGTTCTGCGCGAACTTTTCCGTCCCCAAAGGTCAACCCGATGGTTGCAGAAACACCATCCGTTGATGAAAGAAGGGCATCTATGCTCGCAGAAACCTATTTTCGCGAAGGAAAACTTGACGCCGCGCTGGCGGAACTGCAAACGCAGATCCGCAGCCATCCCGATAACAGCCGATACCGCATTTTCCTGTTCCAGCTGCTCGCCATTCTGGGGCAGTGGGAACGGGCCTTGAACCAGTTGAACGTGCTGGGTGAGATGGCCGATGACGCCTGGTCCATGGTAGGTCCCTACCGGGAAGCCATACGCTGCGAGGTGTTGCGAACCGATATCTTTGCCGGCAGGCGCAAACCCATGATATTCGGCGATCCGCCCCAGTGGATGGCCTATCTGCTGGAAGCGCTGCGGCTGACGGCGGAGTCGCAATTCAACCAGGCGGAAACGCTGCGCGACCAGGCGTTTGACATGGCCCATGAGAGTTCCGGCAAGATCGATGAACAGCCTTTCGGCTGGATTGCGGATGCCGATACCCGCCTGGGTCCGGTGCTGGAGGTGATCCTGAACGGTCGCTACTACTGGCTGCCGTTCGAGCAAATTCAGGCCGTCCAGATCACCGGGGTGGAGGATCTGCGGGATCTGGTCTGGCTGCCGGCGCATTTCACCTGGGTCAACGGCGGGGATGCCTTCGGGTTGATCCCGTCCCGATATCCCGGCTCCGAGACCGCGCGGGACCCGGCGATTCAGACGGCGCGTAAAACCGAGTGGATCGAGTTGTCCGCGAACCTGGTTCAGGGCGTCGGCCAGCGCATGCTGACCACGGATCGGGATGATTACGCGCTGCTGGATATCCGCTCGATTTTAATTGACCCGCCTGAGGTCGAGCTGCCCGATGGCTGAATTAACCCCCAAAGAGCGTCTGCAGCCATCCCTTCTGGACAGACTGGCCGATGACGACCCCACCCAGACGGTCGAGTCGCGGGAACAGCGCGTGTTGTCGCTCGCCCGGCTCAGGCAATCGGTCAATCGCGATCTGGAATGGCTGCTCAACACCGCATGTCTCGAAACCATCCAGAGTCTGGATGACTACCCCCATGTCAGGCAGTCGGTTTTGAATTTCGGCATTCCCGATCTCACCGGCACGACGATCAGCAATGCCGACCCATCGGCATTGGAGCGTTACCTGCGACAGGCGATTTTGACTTTTGAACCTCGTATCCTCAAAAGGTCGCTCAAGGTCCGGGCCAAGGCGGGCGGTGAACACAACCAGATTGTCTTCGAAATCGAAGGCGAACTCTGGGCCCAGCCCTTGCCCGAGCATCTCTATTTGAGAACGATTCTGGATCTTGAGTTGGGCAGGGTCGATATCGAACCCTGACGGTTTCAAAAAGCAATGTGTCGATCATCGGACAACCCTAACACCGGATAAGCATGGATCCCCTTCTGCTCAAATACTACAATCGTGAACTCCAGTACATGCGTGAGATGGGCGGTGAATTCGCCGAGGAATTTCCCAAGATCGCCGGACGCCTGGGACTGAATGCCTTCGAATGCGCGGACCCCTATGTCGAAAGGCTGCTGGAAGGGTTCGCCTTCCTGGCCGCGCGCGTGCAGCTCAAAGTGGATGCCGAATTCCCCCGCTTCACCCAGCATCTTCTGGAGATGGTCTATCCGAACTATCTGGCGCCGGTGCCTTCCATGGCGATCGTGCAGTTAACCCCGGATCTCAATGATACAGCCCTCCAAAATGGCGTCGTCATCCCCCGGGGCGCCCGCCTGCGCAGCCAGATCGGCAAGGGGGAGCAAACCGCCTGCGAATATACGACGGCCCAGGACGTCACCCTTTGGCCGCTGCAGCTTTTCGACGCCGAATACCTCTCCAGTGCCAGTGCCGTGGCCAATCTGGGGATTCCCGGTCGACCGGGCATGAAAGCCGGTTTACGGCTGCGGTTGCGTAGCACCGCCGGCCTGCAATTCAGCCATTTGCCAATTGAGACGTTGGTATTCT
>JAGTUY010000179.1 GCA_018224455.1 Desulfosarcina sp. | reverse complement strand
GAATGACTCCAGGCGCTTTTGGTAATGAGCTGGATGATCCGGCTCAATTTGGATCGGCCTTCGACCAGCAGTACATCGCCCGGTCGGATTTCCCTATGCAGATTCCGCATGTTATTGATGATCCGCTGCTCGTATGATGGAAGTGGCATTTTCAACCTTTTGAGAAGATATCTCCCAATACTTCGGGCTCGGTCGGCAGCAAGAAGGAAATTCGAAATGAGACACTGGATGTTTCGCTGCAACGACGTGTCACAAAAGGAATCCCAGTCACTGGATGCGTCTCTGCCTTTTCATCATCGCATGGCGGTTCGGATGCATCTGCTGATGTGTCGCTACTGCGCCCGATTCCGCCGTCAGCTGATTATGCTCAGAAAAGTGAGCCGCCATATGGACGACGAACCGTCTATCGACGAAACCACCGCAACGCTCTCCAACGAAACCAAAGAACGCATCAAGAAGGCCCTTCGCGCCAAACCCTAAATGAATGGATGCCTATAAAAATCAGCAATTGTCATACATTCTTATTATTTTGCCAGTTGATTTTCCTTCAACACTTTTTACATAGCCGTTAATCACTTTCTTCATGGGTATGGGATTGTGGCCCGGAAAATAAGCCTCATATTTTTCAACTGCATCTTCAACCAATCCCGATGAAACGACATTGATCCGGGCGCCATTTTTCAATTCCAGACATACCGCTTTGACAAAAGAGTGAATGCCGCCATTGACCATGGCGGCACTGGTCGTAAAATCTACCGGGTGATCGGCCAGGATTCCCGTACTGAGCGTAAAAGAACCGCCTGCATTCAGATAATCCTGCCCGATTCGGACCAGATTCACCTGCCCCATCAACTTGCTTTTCAATCCGATATAAAAATCTTCCTCAGACAGGGTGTCAAAGGCTGCCCATTTGGCATCGCCGGCGATGCAGACAACGGCATCGACTTTTCCAGCGGATTTAAACATGGATTCAATTGACTGGCTGTCGGTGATATCGACCGTTATTTCGCCAGAGTGCCTTCCGGCAATAAGGACGTCGTGCTTTTTTGAGAAATGATTGCTGACCGTTTTACCAATGGTACCGTTTCCACCAATGATAAGAATTTTCATTTTTTTCTCCATTTTGTTTGATGTAACGCTGGGTCAATGCTTGAGATAGGCTGCCAACCGATCGAGCGAATCAGGCATGTTCCTGCGCCCGAAACCGATGCGAAACGCGTTCAATCCCGGGCCATAGAGGGTTCCGGGAAGCAGAAGTACACCTGCCTTCTCGACGAGGTCGGCACAAAACGCATCCACCGACGCTTGCAGCAGCAGCATCGGGAATGCAATCGATCCCGCTTTTGGACGATTCCAGGCGAACCATTCCGTATGCGCAGCAAAAAAAAGATCGAGACGATCGAGGTTGCTGCGAATGATTTGCCGGTTCCGTTCAGCAATCGCTTCGGCATGTCCCAAGGCGAGCGTTGCCAGAAACTCGCTCGGCGCGCTGTTGCAGATGGTCGTGTAATCCTTGAATGCAGCGAGTTTGCGGAATAGCTGCTCATTCCGGGTCGCAATCCAGCCAATCCGCAGCCCAGCGAGGCCATAGGTTTTTGACATGACGCCGAGAGATACGGCACGGTCGTTCACATCAGCGAAGGCGGGCAGGCGATCGGAACGATTCAGTTCAAGCCCACGGTATACCTCGTCCGCCAAAATCACGAAGCCATGTCGTTCAGAGAGTGCCGACAGTTCGTACACGAATTCAGAAGTCGGCAGAAATCCGGTCGGGTTATGCGGGAAGTTGACAACGACCACTTTCGTGCGACCGGTAAGCGCGTCCTTTAAAGCATCGAGGTCGAGGTCCCACGCACGGTACGGATCTCCCCACCACTCGGTGACATCGGCACCGACGCCTCGTGCCACCTCTCCCAAGGACTGGTAGTAAGGTGCGTGCACAATGACGTTATCTCCGGGCTGCAGAGCAACATTCATGAAGTTAAATATCGCCTCTTCGGCACCGGCATGCACGAGAACCTGGTTGGCGGTTACCTGCTCAAAAAGGGTGGTGATCGCCTGCCTGAGTTCAGGGTTGCCGAGGGATTCTGTGTAACCCAGCCACAACGATGAAAGCTGTTCACGGGAACCAGGCGCCATTGCCAGTAGTTCCCCCAATTCCATGCTCTCGCAGTCCGAGGCGCACAACAGATAGGGGGCTGAGAATTCATGTTTGGCGAAGTAGCGTTCGAGATGAAACTGATCCAGTTTCATTCATCGTTTCTCCTGTTTATGGTTGTCATTGGCGGCTAAATTAAGCCGCCAAAAAACATTTGTCCAATGAATAATTTTAATGGTGCGTCAACGAAAAAGCATTTCTTTTTTGACCTAAGTCATTTCTGCCGCTAAGCTTTATCGGTAAGCTTTAAACGCTGTCTTCGCAAATGTACCGACGGCCTGGGATTGGACCGGCAAGGCCGCCTCGCGGAGATGGTGATATCCCTCTTTTTTGAACGAAAAGCGACCTTGCTTGCATCGGATCCCCCGTCAAGTGTTGTTGCGTTAAGGCCTCATCCTGTCTTAGGAGGTGCCCATGTCCGATCGTTCTTTCCTGTCCGCATTGCGTTTTTTCCGCCCCAAAGGGGACCATTCCGCTTGCCGTGAAGAGAAAACAGGCGATGGCTGGGCCCAGACCCGCTGTGGTCAGCGGGAGTGGGAAGATCTGTATCGCCGCCGGTGGCAGTACGACAAGAAGGTGCGCTCCACCCACGGGGTCAACTGCACCGGGTCCTGCTCCTGGGATGTCTACGTCAAGGACGGCATCCTGGTGTGGGAAACGCAGGCGACGGACTATCCGGCCTGCGGTGAAGGATACCCCAACCACGAACCGCGCGGATGTCCGCGCGGCGCCACCTACTCGTGGTATACCTACAGCCCGGTGAGATTGAAATACCCGCTGATCCGATCCAGTCTGCTGGAAATGTGGCGGGAGGCAATGGCGCGGCATAGCGACCCGGTGGCTGCCTGGGAGAGTATCGTCAACGACGAGGAAAAACGCCGCCGGTTTCATAAAGCGCGCGGCAAGGGTGGTTTTGTCCGCGCCACCTGGGACCAGGCCGCCACGATGGTCGCCGCAGGGTTAATCCACACGATAAAAAAGTACGGCCCGGACCGCATTTTCGGGTTTTCCCCGATCCCGGCCATGTCCATGGTGTGCTACGCATCGGGTTCACGGTTCCTGTCGCTGATCGGCGCGTCCATGATCAGCTTCTACGACTGGTATTGCGACCTGCCGCCGGCCTCGCCGCAAATCTGGGGCGAACAGACCGATGTGCCCGAAAGCGCCGACTGGTACGAATCAAGCTATTTTATCGTCTGGGGCGCCAACCTGCCCATGACGCGTACGCCCGATGCGCATTTTTACACCGAGGCGCGCTACCGCGGCGCCCGGGTGGCAGCCGTAGCCCCCGACTACGCCGAGTATGTCAAGTTAGCCGACACCTGGCTGCCGGCCAGGGCGGGGACGGACGCGGCCCTGGCCATGGCCATGACCCACGTCATCGTCAAGGAGTTCTACGTCGACCGCCAGGTACCCTATTTTATCGATTACGCCAAGCAGTATACCGACCTGCCCTTCGTAGTGGTGCTCGACGAGCGCGGCGACACCCACGCGCCCGGCCGGTTCCTGCGCGCCGCGGATCTGGGTGCCGAGACCAACAATGCCGGTTGGAAAACCGTGGTGGTTGACGCGGCCAGTGGTGATTTCCATGTCCCCAACGGCAGCATCGGGTTTCGCTGGAACGAAGAGGGGCGCTGGAACCTGAAGCTGGAGGAAGACGGCCGGCAGATCGATCCCATGCTCAGTTTCGCAGACCAACCCGATGGGTGGCAAACGGTCTCCTTCCCGGTATTCGAAGCCGCCGGCGTCGCAACCCACAAAGGCCTGGTGCCTTTCAAAACGGTCGCCACCGCCGCGGGCGAACGGCGCGTGGTCACGGTCCTCGACCTGATGACCGCCCAACTGGGCGTGTCTCCCAAAAACGCACCCTCTATACCTTCTGAATACCCAACCGATTACACTGATCTCAAGCCCTATACGCCCGCCTGGCAGGAAGCCATTACCGGTGTTCCGGCGGCCGATGCCATCCGGGTAGCACGCGAGTTCGCCGACAACGCCGAAAAGACCCGCGGCAAATCCATGATCTTTTTAGGCGCCGGCACCAACCACTGGTATCACAGCGACATGATCTACCGCACCATCATCAACCTG
>JAGTUY010000178.1 GCA_018224455.1 Desulfosarcina sp. | reverse complement strand
CTGCAAGGGAAAAGGATCCTGGCCGTCGACGATGAACCTGACATCCTGGAATCGATCGAGGAAATAGTGGTTCGATCGTCTCAAAGGATACTATGAAAAAAAATTCGGCCCCGGCTGGCTCGACGAATACAAAGGCTCATGGCACTAGCAGGGTCCGGGCAAGCCCCGGGCTACCGCAAATTGTCAATGGCGAGCATTGATTTCCAACCGTCGATCCAATCTCAAGGGCACACAGGATGGCGCGAGAGAGCCACGACAATCGTCTTCATCAGCTGATCAAATCCCTGAATCCGGTTGACTGCGTTCAAACGGTGCTGCAGCACCGCAGGATTGCCCTGGCCGTCATTGCCGCGTTGACGCTCCTGTTCGCCGCATTCATCCCCAGGCTGGCATTCAAGACGTCCATACACGACCTGATCATCGAGGATCTGCCCGAAAACGCCCAGTATAACTCATTCAAGGCGGTCTTCGGATCGGAAGAGATCATCCGCCTGGTAGTCAAGTGCAGCGATGTGTTCGATCCGCTCAACTTTCAGAAAATTTCCCAGCTGGAAGCAGCCGGAAAAAAGATCGCCGGTGTTCAGCGGGTCATCGGACTGCCGGGCATCAAGGAGGCGGTGGACCTTTCCGGCAACTGGCCCATGCAAAAATTCGTGGCCTTCGTCTCCGGGGTTGCGCTTTTCAAACACAATCTGATCGCCGAAGACCACAACACCACGTCGATCACCCTGGTGCTCGAAAAAGATGCGGACCAGGACGAGGTCATCGCTGCGATCCAGCGACTGATCGACGAGACAGGCCCGGATATCCGCCTTTACCAGATCGGCATGCCGCTGATTTCCCAGGCCCTGGCGCAGTTCACGCGCAACGATTTCCTGCGCCTGCCGCCGATCACATTCCTGCTCATTGCCATGGTCCTGCTGCTTCTCTTCAGAAGCGTTGGCTATGCACTCATCCCGCTCTCCTGCGTGACCTTGTGTCTGATCTGGACCTTCGGTCTGGTTTCCATCCTTCGGGTTCCGCTCTCGATCCTCACCATGATCGTACCGGTCTTCCTGATCGCGGTGGGAACCGCTTACTGCCTGCATATCTTGGCTGAATACCGCACCGCCGCCGCGTCGTCCCACGCGCCTGTCGATGCCGCTGCAATCACCTTCTCCCGAACGACACTGCCGACCCTGCTCGCCATCCTCACCACCCTGCTCGGCCTGGGGGCCCTGTTTGTCAACCGGATCTCCGCCATCCGGGAATTCGCCCTCTTCTCTTGCATCGGGATGATCGCATTTCTGATTCTAGTTATGGCCTACCTGCCCGTCGTGCTCTCTTTCCTGCCAACCGGTGAAAATGCCTCGTCAGAAAAAAAGGAAGCATCGCAGATATTGGATCGCTTTATCGACTGGATTATCGACCTGAATCTTCATCACCAGCGCATGACACTGATGGTAATTGCGGGAATGACGCTGTTCGCCGGGTTCGGCATGCTGCGCCTGAGAGCGGAAACCAATCCGGTCGGCTATTTCAAGGAGAACACCCAGGTCGTCAAAAATTTCCATGACATCTACCAGGATCTGTCCGGCAGTTTTCCCGTCAATGTGGTCATGACATCAGCGTCGGAAGATTTCTTCGAAAATGCGGAAGCCATCGCCGACATCGAACGGCTGCAACACTTTTTGGACACCCTGCCCGGCGTCGACAAAACCATCTCCTTCGCCGATTACCTGAAACTGGTCAACTACGCCTCCAACCGCTTCGAGCCCGCCTATTATAAATTGCCCACGGAATCCTGGGAACTCAGGATGCTGATGAACACCTACAAGTCCATGCTGGGCATCGATCTGTTTAACGCCTTCATGGGGCCGACCTTGTCACAGGCCAACATTCTGCTGCTGACGCACCTATCCAGCTCCAGGGACTTTCTGGATCTGCGCCAAACGATTCTGCGCCACGTGGGTGAGGCCTTCAACCGGGATCTGGCGTGGGACGTCACCGGTTTCGGCATCGTCATCTCCGCCAGCAGCCACCACCTGGTCTCCGGGCAGGTCAAGAGCTTTTTGATAACCATGGCCGTCATTTTCATCATCATGTTCGCCCTGTTTCTCTCGTTCAAGGTGGGCCTGATCGCCATCGTGCCCAACCTGTTCCCCATCGTGATCAATTTCGGCCTCATGGGATGGCTGGGCATCGAATTGTCGATGGCCACCAGCCTGATCGCCAGCATCGCCATCGGTCTGGCCGTGGACGACACCATCCACTACCTGGTGCGCTTCAACCGCGAATTCCAGAAAGACCTCGACGACAAACGGGCCTTGAAAGAGACCATCTCCCACATCGGACGGCCGATCATCTTCACGACCCTGACCATCAGCGCGGGCTTTTCCATCCTGGCCTTTTCCGGTTTCAAGCCCACCGCCATCTTCGGCACGATGATGGTCATCACGATGCTTTCAGCCCTGGTGGGCGATCTGATCCTGCTGCCGATCCTGATGCAGCGCGTCGAGCTCGTCACCCTGTGGGATCTGGTAAGGATCAAGATGGGCGGGGAGACCGGCCTGGGTATCCCCCTTTTCCGGGGACTGTCACGGGCAGAGGTTCATTCGATCATCATGGCCGGCACCCTTAAGAAGATCGAGGCGGGTGAGCCGCTGTTCTTCAAGGGCGACCGGAGCGAATCCATGTATGCCATCATATCCGGCGGCTTTGACGTCATCGACTACGACCCCACCTGCACGTTGAGCAGTCACGAAGCCATCCAAAAATGCATCGCCAAGGTCGGCACCGGCGACATCCTGGGTGAAATGGGGCTGCTGCGCGCCGCGCCCCGCTCGGCCACCGTCATGGCCACGACGGACAGCGAGCTGCTGCCGATCAACTGGAAGGTGATCCAGCGGCTGCAATGGCTCTATCCGCCCACCGCCCATAAGTTTTTTGTCAACATGATGGGCATCCTCTGCGACCGCGTGGAACGGCTGACCACCTGCCTGGCCAATGAAAGCCTGGTGGACGACCTGACCGGCCTGAACAACCGCAAAGGTTTCGTGCGCGCCTTGGAACAGGAAGTCCATCGTGCCCACCGGCTGCAGGAAACCTTGGTCCTGGCCATAATCGGGGTGCGCTTCAACCATGCAACGGGCATCCCGCTGCATGGCATCAAAAACGACGTCCTGAGAGATATCGGAGACACCCTCACCGCCACGATCAGGCGATGTGACATGGTCGGCCGGGTGGACACGAATACCTTTGCGACACTGATTTCCAGCGGATGGGGCAATAGTACCAGTGTGGTCATGGAGCGGATTGGAAGCGATCTTAAAAAGTTGCAGGCTTGTTTCGAGAAAACCGCCGCCTTCTCGATAGACATCAAAGCCACCACACTTCGATTGGAGGCCGATAACGATGGTGAAAAGCTTCTCGAAGAGATATTGCATCGGCTGAAAACCGAGGATGGCCAGTTCCGCGAACTGACAACCATTCGGTGATCTCAATCCCAAATATCAAATAAATTCCAAGACACCTGGGGACCTCAGGGACTGCTATGCGAAATTTTACTGGGATAGGGTCAGCCACTGCGTTAAAGACGCGCTCGGTTACCTGAAGGTTACCCACGAGGGCAAACAGTGGATCGCCAACCTGCAATCCAACGTGTTCGGCAATTACCTGTTCGACAACGGAAAGCCGGCATCGATCGATTATCCCGAATTATAGAATTCATCGACGTCGGATTCCGCAAAAAACCAAATTTGTCATTGATCGTCATCCCCGCGCAAGTGGGGATCCATTTGTGTCAAGCCTTTATGTACTGATTACGAACTGCTGTGCATGTTTGCAGATGCAAGATATTTGGTTATTTAAGGACGCCCCGCTTTTTATGTCAGCAAAATTGACATTTCTGCGTATTAGGCATAGAATTATTTTACTATTAAATGAATAATTTTGAATACAGGAGAATTTAATGCCTAAAACAATCACGATAAGATTGAAAGATGACATCTATAAGTTATTTGCAGAGGCCGCTCAAGCTGATAACCGCACCATTTCCAACCTGATCGAAACGGCCGCACTGAACAACATACGCGAGCAGCAATTCGTGGATGACACGGAGATGGCCGAAATTATGTCCGACATCAATTTACTGGCAAGAATAAGACAGGGCTCAAAGGAGGCAGCAAACCGAAAAGGACAATTTGTTGAATAACTATAGGATATTTGAAACTGAACAATTCCTGAAAGACCTTAAGCAAATTGCTTTGTCCGGCCAACCGAAGGTCACGCAAAAGCTGGCTCAATTCGTTTATCCGCAACTGCGGGAGCACCCTCATTTTGGACCCAACATAAAAAAAATGAAAGGCTTTGAGCCTGAAACATGGAGGTATCGAATCGGGGCCTGGCGATTTTTCTATGAAATCGATGATGCCGAAAACATCGTCTTCATGCTGGCGGCGAAACACCGCAGCAGCGCCTACTAACCCAGGTATCAGGTATTAAGGAATTGACCGGTATTATTGTGTGGATTATTATAATCATCAGTATCCACATAGCGGAGGTGCAATATGAGAACAGTTCAAATGACGCTTGACGACGATCTTGTCAAGGCCGTCGATCAGGTTTCAAAACGACTTAATACCAGTCGTTCAGCTTTTACGCGAAAAGCCCTTCGAGAGGCATTGGCCTGTTTTAGAATATCTTGGTGAAGTAACGGTCGCCCCAATTGCAAGCACAGTACGTGATATACCTTCCGCAGTATTTCCTTCCAAACCCGATGGCATGCCACGGGATTGCGCCATCAATTGTGACCATTTGCAAACTGTTTCAAAAGCAAAGATAGGGGCATTGATCACATCCTTGCCGCCAGTTAAAATGGTTGATGTTGGACGGGCAATCCGTTTTGCACTCGATATATAATGTGCAGTTCAAAACCATTTATGGGGTGATAAAAGCGATATAGCTGAAAAGATAGGAAAAAGCCAATACTTTTCGCATCATATGGATGCGACAATTTTTTTACTCGCTGAGACGGAAACATCCCCAACCGTTGAAAGTCAACATCATAAATATCGACGGTTTACTACAGGATTTTTTCCAGCTCATCCCTGGCGTGAACCAGGTTCAACTGCCGCAACGTGTCCATCCTTTCGGCTTTCCAGTCCGACCCCCATCGCCTTTCAAAACAGGGCGCCAGCTTGTCAAACCACACATGCGACGTCCCGCTGTTTTCCGCCTTCGCCTTCAACACGTCACGCAGATGTTCGGCGATATCGATCATCTGCTCTTTGGGCAGGTAGCAGCAGGCCCCGCCGGCGATAGATTTTT
>JAGTUY010000177.1 GCA_018224455.1 Desulfosarcina sp. | reverse complement strand
GACCCGGTGTTAGGGTCGCGGAAAGAAATAATTCCACAATATGGTGCCGGATGTTGGATCGGCACCCAGGCACACCCGTCGGCGCATATCGGTATATGTGGCGGCGGAGGTAACGCCGGTGACGGGCCAACAGACAAGCAAGATGTGGAATTATTTCTTTCCGAGGCCCTAACGTTGCGCCAAGTGCCAATGACACTTATCGTAGGTGGTGATTTTGATAAACGTGGACAGCAGGAGTTTAAATGGTAATCAACGCAGAGATCAAGATTAACGCCCCCTTGCGCGTGGTTTGGCAGACCTTTTCCCGAATGGAAGATTGGGACGACTGGAACACGGCCTGCCGCAGCTGCTGCATCATTGCCGGTGACGAGACGTTGCCTGTCGGGACTTGCTTCTCCTTCGTTATTCGCCCCCTGGTTTTCCCGATGAAGGTTCAGCCCAAAATCGTCAAATGCGACCCGGCTCGGGAGGTCGTTTGGGAGGGCGGGAAAATGGGAATTTACGCATCACATACCTGGCAGTTTCGCGAGGAAGACGGCAACGTCAGGTTATTGAGTGTCGAGCGCTTCACAGGGCCCATGGTGTGGGTGGGATATCTTTTGCGTGTACCCAAGCGACTGCACCGGTTGACACTGGAATTTTTGCAAACGTTAAAAACCGCCGCGGAAGCGTGCCGTTGATGACCGTACACGTCAACTGGCGTTGTCCGCAGCAGGCCGTCGCCTCGATGACCGATTCGTCCAAAACGGTGCTGAAGCAATGATAAAACGACTCTTGCATGATAAAATCGAGAACCTTAAAAAGACCCGCTTCACCGAAATGCTTATTGAGACCAACGGTCTTGATCCGGACGACTTCGAGAGTTGGCTTTTCTGTCCAGGCATGCGCTTTAATTCACCCGACAAGTGGTGGGGTGATTTGGGCCAGCGTGATTTTCCCCACGAGGGTATCGACTTCTGCCTCTACAGGGATGGCTCCGGGCGGGTGCGTCGTCTCGATCACGACACCCGCATTCCGGTCATGCACGACGGCGTCGTCAGATCCGTGTTTGCCGACTATCTGGGTCAGGCCGTGGTTATTGAACACGAAAAGACCCAACCTGAAATTGACACGTTGATATCGATTTATGCCCACACGAGGCCACTGGATCACATAAAACCCGGTGTTATCTTATCGCAGGGGGATATCATCGCCACCATCGCCGACACCAGCCGATCAAAAGTAAACATCCTGCCGCATCTGCACGTCACGTTTGGGCTCCCGTTCCCGGAACTTGTCTTCGAAAAATTAATCTGGAATGACATGCGCGATCCCGGCCTGGTCGACCTGTTGAATCCACAGGGCGCCGTCGATTGGCCCTGGCTCGCACTGGACCCACAGAAAACGAAGCGACGCTGTCCGGACTGAGGATCGCAGCTTTTGAAAACACCCCGCCGCCATCGCAATATCACAGCAACGCGTTTGTTTTCAGATGCTTACCAGTTTATTCGTGCCCAATCGTTTGTCGCTAACCGGTTCGGCAGGCAGTTTCATCGCAGCCGCGATTATGTTGAGATCGACATCACCTACAAGTGTAACTTGAAATGCATAAACTGCAACCGTTCATGCACGCAGGCCCCGAGTAATATTGAAATGCCTGTCGCCGATGTAGCGGCCTTTATCAAGCAGAGCATTGCAAGAGAAATCGCTTGGAAACGTATCCGAATTCTGGGCGGAGAGCCAACCCTTCACAGTCGTATTTTTGACATCATCGACCTATTGATCAATTATCAGAAGACCTATAATCCGTCTGTAAGGCTGGTGCTGGGAACCAATTACTTCGGGAATCGGGTTCATCAGGTGATAGAGCAACTGCCTGATGCGATCACACTAAAAAGTACGCTGAAGTCTTCCCGTATCAATCTTTTTAAACCGTTTAATGTGGCACCCGTCGATACGCGTTTTAACCGATTTTCTGATTACTCCTGCGGTTGCCGCATCATAAAAGCGTGCGGATTGGGATTAACGCCTTCAGGGTATTACATGTGTGCCGTGGCCGGTGGGATCGACCGGATCGTTGGTTACCATCTGGGGAGGAATGCGCTGCCGGAAGAATCCGACACGTTGTCGGACCAGATGTCGGCTTTCTGCCGTTTATGCGGCCATTTTGGCTTCCAGTGGCCGACACGGCGTGCCAGACTATCCAAAACCTGGCGGTTGGCCTATCGGCGTTTAAAAAAAGAACGGATTGAAGCAGGTTAAGCGGTTTTTGGTATTTTTTTTCTACAATGGGCGTTAAGGGCATATGACCCAATTTAGAATACTGCATGTGATCGGACAAAGACCGGAAATGACCGGGAGTGGGATCTATCTTGAGGCGATGATCAGAGAATCTCAGAGATACGGGTTTTCAAATTACCGGGTTGCCGGTGTCCCTGCCGGCACGACGCCATCCTTGAAGGTTCGGCCGCAAACCGAAGGCGCCTGCGTTTGGTTTGAATCGGGGTCGCTCAATTTCCCGGTTACCGGCATGTCGGATGTCATGCCCTATAAAAGCTCTTTGTTCAAAGATCTGAAAGGCAGGCGTCTGACTTCCTATAAAACGGCGTTCACCCATGTGCTTGAAAAGGCCGTGAACCAGTTTAAACCGGATATCATTCACACGAATCACCTTTTTTTACTTTCGGCCCTGGTAAAAAAACGGTTTCCGACGATGCCCGTCGTGGCAACCTGCCATGGTACGGAACTGAGACAATACAACAACTGCCCGCATTTGAGGCGTTATGTGAAACGCTATTGCCGGCGCCTGGACAAGATCATCGCGCTGACAACCGATCAGAAAACGGATATTCATCGTCTGTATGGCATCCCCTTAAATCAAATTGTCGTTGTCGGCGGCGGATATGATCAAACGATGTTTAGCCGGAGCCCTAAAGCCCCTGCCGGAACCGTTCACATCCTCTACGCCGGCAAATATAATCGTAGCAAGGGCGTTCCCTGGCTGCTGAAATCCCTTGCAAAAATCAAGCATCATGACTGGCACCTGCACATGGCGGGAAGCGGCAAGGGGCAGGAGTATAACGACTGCATTGACCTCGCAGAAAAATTGGGCCGCAAGGTCACCAACCATGGTTATGTGACCCACGGTCGATTATCGGAACTGATGAAAAAAGCTCATGTCCAGGTGCTGCCTTCATTTTTTGAAGGTCTGCCCCTCGTGCTCTTTGAAGGCCTGGCATCCGGATGCCGGATCATCACTACCGAACTGTCCGGTTTCAATGAGATCTTCGGGAAAGCAAACAGAGAGACGATCGATCTGATACAACTGCCGCCCCTCGAAACCATTGACCGGCCATATCGAAAAGACGAGGCCCAGTTGGAAGATGCGCTATGTCAGCGCATTCTCCACATGATGACGGCGGCTAGAAAATCTCCGGATATTGTCGACCCCCAGGCCGAAAAAATAGCATCCCGCTATACCTGGCCCCGTATTTTTCAACGCACGTTATCTGTCTACAGGGACGCAGTTAAAAGGCGAATCAACACCAACGCGCCCTGATGACGACTGCGGCGGCATCGGCCCAAAGCGCATAAATCGCGGGACCGGGATGAAAGCCATCCGCGACAACAGGCAACCCATCAATGCCTTGGACTGAACCGGTGCGCCGACACCGGCTGCCGAAGAATCGCCGGCAACGAGAATCCGTATCGGCTTTCCACTTCCGGCAACCCCTTCGCGGGGTCCTTTGGCTTCTGCTAATTTGGGCACTGATTGTCGAACCCATAACCCTTGGGCGAGCAGGATCGGGACGAGGAGGCCGAAAAACAGACGCCGCCTCATGGAAGGCTTTTCGACAAAGGCGAGGATGGCCAGCGTGTTCAATTCTTCAGTCATGGGAAAGGGATCCAGGACCATGAGACGAAAAGACAAGGCAATTTCAGATGCGTCAATGATCAACGCCGTTATTGAGAAAGCGACGGTTTGCAGGCTTGGCATGGTCGACGGAGACAGACCCTATATTGTTCCGCTGTGTTTCGGCCATCTTGACAATACGCTCTATTTTCATGGTGCGTTGAAAGGCCGCAAAATTGACATCCTAAAAGAGAACCCGAATGTATGTTTCGAGTTCGATATTGCCGTTGAAGCGTTAAAGGATGCCGACGCGTGCAACTGGAGCATGAAGTTCCAAAGCGTCGTCGGATTTGGCAGGGCGTCGATAGTAGAGGAACTGGCGCTGAAACGCCAGGCGCTTGGAATCATCATGGCCCAGTATTCCGACAAAACATTCGAATTTCCTGAAAACAAGGTAAACGCGACGGCGTTGATAAAAGTGGAAATTGAAACCATGACCGGCAAACAATCCGGTTTTTAGCTGGTACGGATAAACACACAGCTGCCGGGTGGCGATTGGCAGACGCGCCCCGGCCCACTGGGGGCGCCCAGTTTCACGCATGCGCGTATCAAGGCTGAAAAGATGACCATGACGGCTAAACCAGAACAAGTTGATGTCAAGGCCATTGTGCTGTTGACCATCCTCTGCGCCAGCTGGGGACTTCAACAGATTTCAATCAAGATCGCCGTCCAAAGCATTGCCCCCGCGCTGCAGGGAGGTATTCGATCCATGGGTGCCGCGATCTTGTTATATCTGTGGATGGTCGCGCGCAGGGAAAAAATGGACCTCAATGACGGTACCTTCTGGTGGGGCATGGCCGTCGGCTTGTTCTTTTCCATTGAATTTTTGCTGATATACTGGGGCTTGGAATTTACCAGCGCATCGAGGTCGGTCATCTTCCTTTACACCATGCCATTCTTCACAGCCATGGGGGCCCATTGGTTTGTGCCGGGAGAATCCTTGGGAAAAGCACAGCTTGCCGGTCTATGCTGCGCTTTCCTGGGAATTATGATCGCATTCAGCGAATCCATCGGTAAACCCCAATCATTCGTGTTGGTTGGTGACACGATGCTGTTACTGGCAGCCGTCTTCTGGGCGGCTGCCACCATCATGGTAAAGGCCAGTCCATTGTCCGGAATCCGGGCAAGCCGTGTATTGCTCTACCAGCTTGTCGTATCCGCAGTCGTGCTGCCGCTCGGAGCGGCGCTGCTGGGACAAACTGAAATCACGCATGCAACGCCGCTCATACTGGGTTGCATCGCTTACCAGATCATTTGGGTCGCCTTTATCACCTATCTCGCCTGGTTCTGGCTGATCAGACGCTACCCGGCATCGAAGTTGAGTGCATTCTTATTTCTTACACCGCTTTTTGGTGTTCTGGAAGGCGCCGTCCTTCTCGATGAGCCCATCACGTATCGGTTACTGACTGCCCTGGCGATGGTATGCGCCGGAATCTATGTCGTCAATCGCACACCAGGCGGCAAGCCATCCGAACCGGCAAAGGTTCCAGCAGGCAGGGATTGACCCCAGCAATCGGGTATGAATAGACGCCATCCCATTCTTTTTGTCCCTTGACCCCTACAACAAATCCATTCTATTCATTATTTGACTCATTCATTAGGCAATACGATGAACACTCCCAAATTAAGCATCAGTCGAACCTTTCTAATCCATATGGCTCTCGTTGGCGTCATATCCGTTTTTTCAATAGGCTATCTTTGGGTTACTTCCGAATGGTCCAGGTTTGAAAAGGAGGCAAACTCACTGCGTGCGTCCTATCTGGAAAGCCAGAAGATAACATTAAAACGTGAGGTTAATCAGGCACTGAATTTTGTAAATTTCATGAAGTCTCAAACTGAGAATCGGTTGCAGGAATCCATAAAAGGCAGAGTTGAAGAGGCCTATGCCATCATAGAAAATATTTATTTGAAAGAAAGAGACAACAAAAGCACCGAAGAAATTGAGGCGCTTATCAAACAGGCGCTCAGGTCCTTGAGGTACAATAACGGCCGCGGATATTATTTTGCCTTTACGTTGGAAGGTGTTGAAACGTTATTCGAAATCAGGCCTGAGATGGAAGGCACGAACATGCTGCAAGTCAGGGGGGGGGAAGGCGAGTTCGTTGTTTCCGATATGCTTGCCGTCATCAGGGAAGATGGCGAAGGGTTCTACAAATATACCTGGCCCAAACCCAACCAGCAAGGTTTTTTCCCAAGAGTCGCTTTTGTGAAGTTGTTTAAACCCATCGGCTGGGTTATCGGCTCCGGGGAGTATCTCGATTATGTTGAGAAAGATATTCAGGAAGAATGCCTGAAATGGATTTCCAACATCGAGTTTGAAAAGGATAGCTACGTGTTTGCCGGCAAATGGGATGGGTTGGTCCTATCGGGTCCTGAAACCGGTAATAACGTCTATGATATCGTAGACATAAACGGTGTTAAAATCGTCCAGGAACTCATTCAATTGGCAAAAGAAGGCGGCGGTTTCGTTGAACATGTAATTCCGAGGTTCGAAGGAAAAAAACATACGCCCAAAATCAGCTACGCTGCAGGCGTACCTGAATGGCAATGGTATATTAGCGCTGGATTGTATGTGGATGAGATTGACACGGCACTTGCCCTAAAGCAGTCTGAACTGGAAAGAAGGATCCGAACAAACATTCGAAATATTGCATTGATCCTTTTTGCGCTGCTTATTTTAATCTTCCTGATTGTCAAACTACTTTCGGATCAAATACATCACAACGTAAAATTGTTTAAAAATTTTTTCAAAAAGGCGTCTACGGATGCCATCAAAATTGAAGGAAATGCAATTTATTTCTACGATTTTGCCCAGCTTGCTGAATCGGCAAACGATATGGTTGAGAACCGAATTCAGACGGAAAAGGCGTTGCGCGAGAGTGAAGAGAAGTTCCGGATGCTGGTGGAACAATCCCCGCTCGGGATTTCCCTGATCGGAGAAGATGGTCGATACAAGTATTTAAACCCACGATTTGTGAAGATGTTTGGGTACACGATAGACGATGTCACTACAGGAATAGAATGGTTCAACAACGCTTTTCCAGATGACCGCTATCGCCAAAAGGTGATGAAAGCATGGTCTGATTATCAGCGGCACCCTCAAACCAAACGATCCCGGGCACATGTTTATACCGTGACCTGCAAGGACGGTTCGCAAAAAGAGATCAATTTCAGACCATTGAATATAAAAAAACAAGGTCAATTGGTTATTTATGAGGACATTACCGAACGGTCGCGATTGGAACAGCAACTTTGGCAAGCACAAAAAATGGAGGCGATAGGAACGCTTGCAGGCGGAATAGCTCACAATTTCAACAACCTGATGATGGGTATCCAAGGCAGAGCGTCGTTGATGACCTTGGAGTTGGGCCCTTCGCATCCCCAGCAAGAGCATATTCAAGCCATCGAGGAACAAATCGTCAGCGCCAGCGCGCTTACCAGGCAACTACTGGGGTTGGCCCGCGGAGGTAAATACGAGGTCAAACCAATAGACCTCAACGAACTATTGCTTTCCAGCGCATCCATTATCGGCCGTACCCGCAAGGATATTCAGATCCACAGCAAACTATTTCCGTCGTCATTGGTGGTCGAAGCTGATAAGCGACAGATCGAGCAGGTGTTTTTGAACATTTTTGTCAATTCCATACAAGCCATGCCGGACGGCGGCGAAATCTACCTGGAAACAACGATCCTGAATTTAAAGGCTGCCTTTTGCAAACCCTATGCTGCCATGCCCGGTCGATATGTCAAAATTTCTGTAAAAGACACCGGCGTCGGTATGAACAAGGAAACCTGCCAGCAGGTCTTCGATCCCTTTTTTACGACCAAAGATAAATACCTGGGCACTGGATTGGGTTTGGCGTCGGCCTATGGCATCATAAAAAACCACGGTGGTGTAATAACTGTATCTAGCGATCTCGGCCGGGGGACAACCATTAGCCTCTATTTGCCGGTATCGGAAAAAACAGCCCATAAAGATGATGCACATGTCGATGATATGATCATCCGAGGATCGGGAACGATTCTCCTGGTTGACGATGAAGATATCATGATTGATGTGGGTAAACCGATGTTGGAGAATTTGGGTTATCGTGTCATTGTCGCCAAAGGCGGAGAAAATGCTGTTGATGCGGTATCTGAAACAGGGAACAATATTGATCTTGTCATTCTTGATTTAATCATGCCGGGAATGGATGGCAGCGGGACCTTTGACGCGATCCGTGAGATTTATCCAAAAATGCCAATCATATTGTCCAGCGGGTATTCTCTCAAAGGCAAAGCGACTGATATCATGCAAAGGGGATGCAACGCGTTTATCCAGAAGCCGTTCAATATTTCTGAACTATCTCAGTTAATTCGAAAGGTTCTTGATTTAGGATAGCAGGCCCCACCGTTGCAAAAGCCGTATGAATTCAGAGCCACGGCAAACCGAGGATATCCAGCGGAAAAATGCAGATACGGTTGTGACATTATTCATGTGTTCCATGATTGAATAAATGGCGTATACTCGGTGTCCGGATGAAGATCTTCCCTCACCGGTGAAAAGATTTCAATGAT
>JAGTUY010000176.1 GCA_018224455.1 Desulfosarcina sp. | reverse complement strand
CGCGGGTATCGAAAAAATCGAAGACCACACTCACTTCCGACCGGTTCTCAGCGGTTTGCTTCAACAGATCGCGCAAACAACGCAAGCCCTGGTTGGGCACACCATTGTTGAGATCGATAACGGCAATTTTAACGGTATCTTTAATCATTGTAAATTTATCCTATACCGGTCGGGCGGACCGGTGAGCCGTGCCTTGAGGACCCGTCCGATAAAGATCGGATGGCCGCCGGCATCCACGGGAAGTTGATCCTCGGTTTCGATGGTGACCGTTCGGGTGCTGGTGCCGGCCGCTTCGGCCAGGGTCCTGACCATGCCGGCCAGCTCGTTTTTGGCAAATTCATCGGCTTCTTCGAAGACGTTGAAGCGTCGGGCGCCGGAGAGGCCCTCGATGAGAAACCCGCGTCCGCCGCCGGGAATGATTCGCACCTGGCGTTCGATGACGACGTTGCTGGTAATGGCTCCGATGGCGTTGGCCACGTCGGCGTGCTCGGGCAGCACGACCCGGGCACCGATCATCGCGGCGGCCCGGGGAAGGAAAAAGGCGATGGGTGCACCGATGCCGATCACCGGCCGCTTGAAATCGATGTGCAGACGATAGTGGCTGTTGCCTCCGGAAAATACGTTATTCATCAGGGCTTTGCAGACCGGGCAGCTGTGCAGGGCTTCAGGGTTGACCTCATCGTCCAACTGGCGCTTTAAAATCTCCAGGGCCAGGTTTTGCGATACGGTTTCCAGCAGCTCCTGCCGCAGCTCGGCCTCATCCCTTTTGCTCAAGGCAGCGATCATGCGGAAGAAAGACTTTACTGACGCCGTGTCCCAGCGTCGAAATTCACCGCCCAAATGGAGCAGGTCGGTCGGGGTCAGGCCGCAGCGCTGGACGACAAAGTTCTCTTCTAACCGCTGAATCGGAAGGTGGCGGTCGATGAGAACGCCGGTTTTTCGGGTTAACTCGTCGATGGAATGGGGTCGCTTTTCCAGCAGGGACAGGACCGTCTTCTCCATTTCCGTGGGCTGGAAATGATCTGCGGTCCCGGTAACGGCAAGGATCTGCATATTGCGGGTGGATGTTTCAAAACTGCGCCGGCGGGTGTTCAGATAATCGATGGCTTCATCGGCACCGGCGAAACTGGATCCCAGCCAGGCAATGGGCGCCACCCGGCGGGGTCCGATGGAAAAGATGCCCTTCTCCCGATCGATCAGGCTGTCCCCCCCCAGGCCGGCGGTGCGAATGTCCAGGGCGCGCACGTGGGTTCGGCGTCCGGCTACGGTGGATCCGGAGCTGCAGACGCGCACACCGCCATGCTCCACCGCCGCGGTGTCCGTGGTGGTGCCGCCCACATCCACCACCAGGGCATCTTCGAGGCCGGTGAGATGTCTGGCGCCGGCCACGCTGGCCGCCGGCCCGGAGAAGATGGTCTCCACCGGCCGCGCTTTGGCCATTTCCGCCCGCATCAGGGTGCCGTCTCCCTTGACCACCACGATGGGCGCAAGGATTCCTATGGCTTGCAGCGCCTTTTCGAGATTGGCGATGAGTTTGCCCAATCGGGGGACAATCCGGGCATTCAGCACGGCCGTTGTCGCCCGTATCTTGAAATCGAGAATGCTCGACAATTCATGACCGCAGGTGACGAACAGGCCCGTTTCCAACTGGATGATGCGCCTGACGGTGGTTTCGTGGTCCGGATTGATGGCACCGGCAAAACCGGACACGGCAAAGGCATTGACCCGGTCTTTTTCGACCATGCGCTTGGCGATCTGGCGCACCTGGCTGGCATCGACGGGTTCGATCTCCTCGCCGGTGATGGACAGGCGGCCGGGTACCAGGGCTTTGGGTTCGTGGGGGTAATCCGCAGGATCGTAAACACCGTAGGGCGGCATGAGCAAAAGGCCCACCTTCTGGCCGTCGCCCTCCACGATGGCATTGGTAGCCAGGGTCGTGGACAGGGCCACCATTTCCACCTGCTTCAGCTGGTTCGGATCCAGTTTTTCCAGGGCTCGGCCGATGCCGATGGTAAAATCCCAGCGGGTGGTCAGCGCTTTGCCCTTGCATTGCGTCGTTCCGGTTTTGAAATCATAGATGACGGCATCCGTATAGGTGCCGCCGGCATCGATGCCCAATCCGATGGCGGCGGTGTGCGCCAAGGATGGGCGGTCATCGGAAAAAATCACGGTGCCGGTGTCTTTGGCGGGTCTGCCCTCCCATAAGGGGTGCGATGAGAGGGTGCCCGTAACGGCATCGAATTCGATCACATGGTGGGGTTCGACGAAGAGGATATCGTCCGTGGTCTGGGTGCCGACCAGCATTTTTTCGATCAGATCCCGGCTGCCGGCGATTTTCTCATACCTCCACCCATAGGCCTCGGCCATTTCCTTGGCGTGGTCCTCGCAACCCGATCCGCTCCTGGAACCGGTGTCGATATAGGCGGCCCGCTGATAATTCTTCTGCCATGAGTTGAGAAATGTGATCGTCCGGTCCGCCGCCTGATCGCCGTACTGGCGGGCGATGTCATCAAAATGCATCCGCTTGTCGCCATACCAGGCCTGCAGCTTGCGTTGGGAGACCGGTACGGCTTTCTCCTCCTGCCATCCGGCGGAAATGTAGTAAGTTCCGGGGAATTTGTTGAACTCCCTGCGGTACGACTCGGCGCCACCCAGGAACATGGCGATGCAGTCATGCACTTTAGGGATGCTCAAGGGAATATCGCGGGACCGGATGCCGATGGTGCCTCTGCCGCAGACGCCGTAACCGATGACGATGCGGCCGGCCTCGCCGGCAGCCGACACCTCATCGATGGCATGCTGCAGTTTTTGTTGCAATAGATCCGGCCGTTCATGAAGGCCGGCTTCCAGGAATTTAAAATCGACCGCCAACCCCAATTGCCTGGCGGCGTATTTCATGTCCACACCCAGCACCGCACATCCGATGACGACGGTCTTGTTTGGTTTCACTGCATCTCCTTGTTGGCATGCGCAACCATCGTTGCCGCATTTAATGGCTCGACGGCTTTTTGGCAACCCTTTTCCAACATTAAGGTGCTTTTGTTGCCGGTGCAATGCCAGTAAAACCTCCCGGATACCTTTTTTATCTTTCGTAGAGGCCGTCAGTTGGTGTATCGTGCTCACCAATGATGGGTTGTCAACCCGCTCAACACGCACTCCGATCAGGGGCAGCAGCCATGTTTAAAAAGAAAATTCGTGTCTCCTCGGGCGTCAGCCAGCTCGACCGGCAGTTGGGGGGCCTGTTTATCGGCGACAACGTGGTCTGGTACGACAATGCCGGCAGCCTGGCCTCGATCTTCAGCCTCAGTTTTATCCAGGAATCCCAGCGCCAGAACAAGCCCTTGATCTACATCACCTTTGACCGATCCCCCAAAACCCTGCTTGAAGACCTGGGGCCGCTGGCGAAGAATCAGCACCTGACCATCCTGGACTGTTTTACCCACGGCAAAGGGGACGGCAGCGCGGTGTTCAGCAAGTTTTATGATAAAGACGCCGCACAGATGCCATACCAGATTGTGCGAATCAATGCCCCCAGCGACCCGGAAGTGGTATCCGAAGCCTTCTACAACCTCCACGGGACGATGACCGGGGACGTCCGGTTCGTCTTCGATTCGCTCACCGGCATGCAGGACCTGTGGGGCGGGGAAGAAGCGATCCGGAAATTCTACTCACATGCTTGCCCGCGCCTCTATGAACTGGACACCATCGCTTACTGGATCATGGAAAAAGGCGCCCATTCGGAGCGCCTGAGGGCCAGCATCAACCAGATTGCCCAGGTGGCCGTCGACCTTTCCGTCAACCGGGGAAAGTCGGCCCTGACCATCCTTAAGGCGGATAAGCGCAGGCCCGATGCGTTGAACCGTCCGCTGGTCTACTGGAATGACGGCCTGGACGTTGTCTTTGAAACCGAAGCGGGCAAAGGCGGAAATATCGATCTGGGCGGTCGGGTGAAGCAGATTCGAAATCGTCAGGCAATGCCCCAGAAGGAACTGGCCGCCTTGGTGGGTGTGACCCCCAGCACCATTTCCCAGATCGAAAGCGGCACCATTTATCCCTCATTGCCGGCATTGTTTAAAATCGCCCAGGTGTTGAATCTGCCGGTAGCGGCCTTTTTCCAGGGTCGATCAGCGGCGGTCGACCAGGTGGTGTTTTCCGGCGGCGGCACCCGGATCAACCTTTCCAACCTGCCGAAACGGGATATAGCAGGCTACCGCCTGAGTCCGGCGGATTTTGATGCCGACGCCCAACCCTACCTGATAGAGATTCCAGCCGGGAAAAAACTGTCCGCTCATTTCTTTATCCATAAAGGACAGGAGATGGGGTATCTTCTCGAAGGCCGGCTGGAACTGAAAGTCGGTAATCACCTGCACCAGGCCGGGCCGGGAGATGTGATCTACCTCACTGGTGAATTGCCGTCCCAGTGGAAAAACACGGGTGAGGAGACCGCAAGGCTGTTATGGGTGAAGATCAAATAAGGAGTTTTCCCATGAATGAGATCCGTCGTCGAACCGTCGCCGGGATGAATTCCGGCGACACATTCACCCTCACCCGGAGGTTCACCGCAAAAGATGTCGACGCCTTTACCGAAGTGACCCGGGATCATAACCCCATTCACTCGAGCAAGCGGTTCGTTGAACTCAAGGGGTTCAACGATCGGATCTGCCACGGTCTTCTCGTGGGCGGCATGATCACCGAGGTGGGCGGCCAGATGGGATGGCTGGCGTCGGGTATGAATTTCCGTTTCATCAAACCGGTCTACTTCAACGATACCATCACCTGCCGCTGCACGCTCACTACCGTGGACGAGAAGAACCGGGCCGAGGTCGAAGCCGTATTTACCAACCAGCGTGATGAGATCGTTCTGGAGGCCAGCCTGTTCGGCGTCCTGCCCAATGCCCGGGAGCGGAAGGTGCTTCAGGATTTGTTAGAATCGGAAGTGACCCAGGCCAATAAAGACT
>JAGTUY010000175.1 GCA_018224455.1 Desulfosarcina sp. | reverse complement strand
CGCTACACCTTGGCGCAGGCGCTATCTGCATGACCGCTCATGGACCTAAACCATCTGACGGGGGTGGGCCGCGTCCACCAAAGCACGGGAACCCTTATTGTCTTTGACCATAACCCTGAACCCGTGAACGCGTAAGCCATTTTTTTCTTGCATTTGCCGGCGACGTCATATATTGGAATAAAGTTTAGTATCGGATTATCGTCTGGTGGTTCGAGTCAGGGTGGATAGATAGGCCTGTCGATGATTGGCGGGGTAAAGAAAACCGAACGTTTAAGGCTTCAGGAGGTGGACGTATAGCTGGTCCCAGATATAGACAGATGGACAGGAGACCGCCCGATACCACGCGGATCAATCAGGGTATCCGGGTGAGGGAGGTCCGCTTGATTGACCCGGAGGGAAACCAGGTCGGCGTACTTCCGATTCATCAGGCGTTGGCCAAAGCCAATGATTATGGTCTGGATCTTGTCGAAATTTCGCCCAATGCAAAACCGCCGGTATGTAAAATCATGGATTACGGGCGGTTCAAGTATGAGCAGACCAAAAAACAGCAAGAGGCTAAAAAAAAGCAGACCACTTTTCAGCTCAAAGAGATCAAGGTTCGGCCTAAAACCGGAGAGCATGATCTCGGGACGAAAATGGGACACATCCGCAAATTTCTTGACCGTAAGGACAAGGTCAAGGTCACGGTCATGTTTCGCGGCCGCGAAATCACGCTTTCAGACCGTGGAAGAGCGCTGTTGCAGCAAATTGCCACTGAACTCGAAGAGATCGCCGTTGTGGAGCAATATCCCAAGTTCGAAGGGCGGACGATGATGATGGTGCTTGCTCCCAGATCCCAGGTGGCGCCATCCGGCCAATGACGGGTAGCGGCAACGGATTTCGGGCGCTCAGGCCATGACCCGCAAGAAAAGAAACAGATTGCCTCAACAGTTGGCGTGAACGCTTGTCTTCCGTTCACGCCATCGGTTTTTGAGATCTGTTTTTCGTCCGATTTATAAATTCAGAATGACGATCAATTTTTTGTTCAAGGAGAGAAACCATGCCGAAAATTAAAACCAACCGGGCGGCCGCAAAACGGTTCAAGAAGACCGGGTCCGGCCGATACACGTTTGCAAAGTCTCACCACAGTCACATCCTGACGAGCAAGTCCCGGAAACGTAAACGCTCCCTGAAGAAGATGCAGCTGGTCAAAAAGAGCGACATGAGAGAAGTCCGGCTCCTTTTGCCCAATGGTTGACCGACGGTGCAACGAGAACCTATTAGAGCAGGCTTCGCCGATGGGTGGCATCTGAGGAACGATTCAGGTGCGGGTAGCACGGTGGTCCTGTCAGCAAGGAGATGAAATCATGCGAATTAAAAGAGGCTTCAAGGCGAGAAGACGCCGTCGGAAAGTCTTAAAACTGGCCAAAGGATTTCGCGGCGGACATAGCAAACTGTTTCGGACCGCGGCAGACACGGTAGACAAGGCCCTCAACTATGCCTATCGGGATCGAAAACAGCGCAAGCGCCAATTCCGTCGACTGTGGATTGCACGCATCAATGCAGCGGCGCGCATGAACGACCTTTCTTACAGCCGGTTCATCAGCGGCCTGAAGAAGGCCGATGTGAACCTGGATCGGAAGGTGCTCGCCGATCTTGCAATATCCGATCCCTCTGGATTTGCCCAGATTGCCGCGCTGGCGTCACAGCAGGGTTAAGCCGGGTTGACCTGTCGCGGTGAATGCCGCACGAATCGTTATCCTCCCGCTGCCCCCCCCCTTAATTGAACCGCGAAAGTGACCGCACACCTCGTCCCGCTTTGGCGGGAGCGAGGGGCGGCGACAGTCTAATCCAAATACAGAGCGACGATCGTGGAAAATACCTTAGAACGGATATATGCGGACGCCATGGAAGCGCTGGCATCGGCGACCGATGTTGATGCGGTAAGCGATCTCTCAACCCAGTACCTCGGTCGGAAGGGACACATTACCCACTATCTGAGAAACATCTCCAGCCTTCCCGTCGCGGAGCGGCCTCAGGCGGGAAAGCGGGCCAATGAAATCAAACGGTCACTGGAAGGTGAATTCAAGAACACCTTGACCCGTCTGGCGAATGTGTCCAAAACGGCAACGGACCGCATCGATGTGTCCCTGCCGGGTCGAGTGCCGGAAAAAGGATCGCTTCACCCCATTACCCAAATCACCAACCACATCTGCAACATCTTTTCACAGATGGGCTTCGATGTGGTTGAAGGTCCGGAGGTGGAGACGGACTATTACAATTTCGAGGCCCTCAATATCCCCAAAAACCATCCTGCCCGGGACATGCAGGACACCTTTTACGTGTCAGACAATGTCGTCCTTCGAACCCACACGTCACCCACACAGCCACGCGTGATGGAAAAGCAGCCCCCGCCGGTGCGTATCATCGCCCCTGGCAAAGTGTACCGATGCGATTCCGATCTGACCCATACACCCATGTTTCACCAGGTGGAGGGGCTGCTGGTGGATCGCCATGTCTCTTTTGCCGATCTCAAGGGAACCCTGACCGCGTTCATTCACCAGATGTTCGATGACCAGACCACACTGCGGTTTCGACCCAGCTTCTTTCCTTTCACCGAGCCCAGCGCCGAAGTGGATATCCGTTGCGTGATTTGCAGGGGAAAAGGCTGTCGGGTCTGTTCTCAAACCGGATGGCTGGAAATCCTGGGTTCCGGCATGGTCCATCCGGCGGTGTTTGAAAATATCGGTTATGACACCAATCGATATACCGGATTTGCTTTCGGTATGGGTGTGGAGCGTATTGCCATGCTTAAATACGGCATCGATGATATTCGGCGCTATTTCGACAATGACTACCGATTCCTGAGTCAATTTTAAGAGAGAGTCCCCGAATCCATGAAAGTAAGCGTAAACTGGCTGAAAGAATACGTACCCATCGATATGGCGGCAACGGACCTCGCCGATGCCCTGACCATGGCAGGACTGGAAGTGGAGGCTGTTGAGGATCGCTATGCCCATCTGGAAACGGTGGTCGTCGGGCAGGTGGTGGACGTTTTGCCCCACCCCAACGCCGAACGGCTGAAACTATGCCGCGTGGATGGTGGCAACGGCATGGTGACGGTTGTCTGCGGGGCACCCAATGTCATGACGGGGGTGCGCGCACCCCTTGCCCGTGTGGGCACACGATTGCCCGACGGAACCTTGTTGGCCAAGACCGTCATCCGGGGAGAAACCTCCGAGGGCATGCTGTGCAGCGAGGTGGAATTGGGTCTGGGTTTGGACGGTTCCGGTCTCATGTTGCTGGAGGGGGGTTTTCAACCCGGTACGTCCTTGAAAACAGCGCTGAATCTTTTCGACTGCATCTTTGAGATCGGTTTGACACCCAACCGGCCCGACTGCCTGAGCATGCTGGGGGTGGCCCGTGAGATTGCCGCCATCCAAGGCGTTAAGATGAATCCGCCGGTATTCAGCCTGCCCGATGTCAAAGGAGACATCCGCGCCTTAACCTCGGTGACGATTGAAGCACCGGGTCACTGTCCCCGGTACGCCGCCAGACTGGTAGACCTCATCACCGTGGCGCCATCCCCTTATTGGCTTCAGGATCGGCTGCGTTCGGTGGGTGTGCGGCCGATCAACAACGTGGTCGATGTAACCAATTTCGTTATGCTGGAGACCGGGCAGCCCTTGCACGCGTTTGATTTTGACCACCTGTCCGGACATCGTATCGTGGTTCGAACGGCTGCGGATCAAGAACCGTTCACCACGCTGGATCAGAAGGCGCGACGGCTTTCCGACCAGGTGCTGATGATCTGCGACGGCGAAAAGCCGGTGGCCGTCGGTGGTGTGATGGGCGGATTGAACTCGGAAATCGAAGACGCCACCACCCGTGTGCTCATCGAAAGTGCCTGTTTTGATCCGATCAGCATCCGCAAAACATCCAAGGCCCTGGGGCTCAATACCGATGCGTCCCACCGGTTTGAGCGGGGCGTGGACCCGGACGGCACCCTTTTCGCCCTGAATCGTGCCGCCGGCCTGATGGCCGAGTTGGGGCAAGGCAGGCTGGTCGAGGGGGTTATCGATGAGGATTTCAGAACCTCGGGTCCCCTGGTGCTCTCCCTGGGTGTGCGGTCAACCAATGACCTTTTGGGCACCGATCTGGACCGTGATCGCATGGCCGCCTTGTTGGAAAGTATCGACTTCGAGGTCCAGGCCGACGGTGAGGCGGCGCTTCAGGTGCGGGTGCCGTCTTTTCGTGTGGATGTCACCCGTCCCCAAGATCTCATGGAGGAGGTGGCCCGGCTATCCGGCTACAACCAGATTCCGACCACCTTCCCCATGTTGCCGGCTCAGGGCACGACCCCTTCCCCAATGATGGTCCGGCGCAACCAGGTTAGGGAGATTCTCTGTGGGTTCGGATATTCAGAGGCCGTCAATTACAGCTTTATCAGCGCTGATTCCTGCGATCGGATTCAATTGGATGCCGATGACCCCCGTCGCCACCATATTTCGCTGCTCAATCCCATTTCCGAGGAGCAGTCGGTGATGCGGACCACCCTGGTCCCAGGCATACTGGAAGCGGGGCAGCGCAATATTGCCCGGCAGCAGAACAATCTGCGCCTGTTTGAAATCGGAAAGGTTTTTCTGCCCCAATCGGATGCGCCCCTTCCATTGGAAAAGGAGATGCTCGTCGGTTTATGGACCGGTCGACGTGCCACGGCAACATGGCACACCCGTGAAGCGGCCTGCGATTTTTTTGACATCAAGGGGACCGTGCAAGGGCTGGCGCTTGCCTTGGGGCTCACTGAACTGTCGTTTTCTGCAATGCCCGATGGGCAGTGTACCTACATGCGCGCAGGTCACACGGCGCAGGTTTTTCACGACGGGGGAATGCTGGGAATTGTGGGGGAGGTGGATGTTGAGGTGGTGAACACTTACAGTCTCAAGCAGCCGGCGTTTATTTTCGAGCTGGAGGTAGAGGCAATCGGTCGACTGGCAAGCGATTCCAAGCAGATGGCACCTATACCCCGCTTTCCCTCAACAGCCCGGGATATCACTGTTATCGTCGATCAGACGATCGAATCCGGGCGCTTGTTGGATGCGGTGGCGCAATTCGGCGAAAAACTGGTAGAGGACATTTACCTGTTTGATGTGTTTGCCGGAGATCCCATACCGGCCGGGAAAAAGAGTGTATCTTTCCGAGTCGTCTATCGGTCCGCCGAACGAACCCTGGAGGATGAAACCGTCAATGCGATCCATCACCATCTCACGCATCGCCTGATCGACGAATTCGGTGCGGCATTGCCGGCCTGATCCACCTGAAGCCGTCGGCAGGGTTCCGCCGACAGGGATAACCCCGATGAAAGAAGAGGCATACGGCGCGGTCGAAATACCCGACAAGTTTTACTTCAAGATCGGTGAAGTCAGCGATATCGCCGGTGTTGCGCCCTATGTGCTGCGGTTCTGGGAGACAGAATTCAAGCAGATCAAGCCCAAGCGCACCGATGCAGGGCAGCGTCTCTACCGCAAGCAGGATGTGGTGTTGGTCTTAAGAATTAAACACCTTCTCTATCACAGAAAGTTTACCATTGAAGGCGCCCGGCAGCATCTGAAAAAGAAACCCGACACGGTGCCGGGACCGACGCAGGCTGCTGCTGCACCGGACATTGCCGAGATCAGGGAGGAACTGATTCGTATCCGGGAATTGATAGAAAGATATTGACATCACATCTATTTTAACTTATTTAAGATTTCTCGGTGAGCGGGCATAGCTCAGTTGGTAGAGTACAAGCTTCCCAAGCTTGGTGTCGCGAGTTCGAATCTCGTTGCCCGCTCCATTTCAAGTCCGTTTTCGTCTATTCCAGTTGTGGTCGCTGGAATAAAGGCGGTTTTCTCGCCCGACGTGGTTTTATGGACTGGTAAGTGACGGTATCCATTATCGGTTGAACGTGGAAACGGGCTGTTGGCCCGTTTTTGTTTTTTTGTTCGGTGAAAAGATGGCCAAACGTGCCGGAAAGCGAAAACAAAAAAGCGGGGCCTCGGCGTCGGCGCGTCGACCGGATCCGGCGGTCTTGAAGCGACAGCGGGCGTTTGTCGATTCGGTGGCCCGTCTGGCCGATCCCCTGTGCACTGCCGAGGGGATCGAGCTGGTCCATGTGGAGTACCAGCGCGAGCCGGGCGGATTGACCTTGCGTCTATACCTGGACAGACCCGGGGGCGTGACACTGGACGACTGCGTCGACATCAGCCGCCAGCTAGAAGACATGCTGGATGTGCATACGCAGGATGCACCGCCATATCGGCTTGAGGTTTCATCGCCGGGCCTCGACCGACCGGTGGGAAAGCTCGATGATTTTACGCGATTTATGGGCCATCGGGCGAAAATTCGCCTGTCCACTGCCGTGAACGGTCGTAAAAATTATAGTGGTGTGCTGGCCGGGGTGATTGACGAAATGGTCCATTTGCAGGTGGATGGCGAGATGGTTAGTCTTAATTATAGGGATATTACACGGGCACGGCTGATCAATTATAATGGAGAACGCTGATGTTTATAGCAGATATCAAACGTGTGGTGGAACAGGTAAGCCGGGACAAGGGCATCGATGTGGAAATTCTGATCCGTGCCCTGGAAGAGGCGTTGCGTTCTGCTGCCAGAAAGAAATTCGGCAGCAAGATTGACATCGAGGCGCAGTACAGTCCCGACACGGGTGAGATCGAAGTCTTCCAATTTAAAGAGGTGGTGACGGAGGTAACCGAGCCCGACCTGCAGATCAGCCTGACCGAAGGACGCAAGCTCGACCCCGACTGTGAGGCAGGCGACAGTCTCGGCACAAAAATGGACACGTCAAGCTTCGGCCGGATTGCTGCACAGTCCGCCAAGCAGGTCATTATCCAGAAGATGAAGGATGCCGAGCGGGATGCGGTATACTCCAGCTACATTGACCGGAAGGGTGAAGTCATCAACGGCATCGTCCAACGGGTGGACCGGGGCAATATCATCGTCAACCTGGGTAATACCGAAGCTATACTCCCCACCCGGGAACAGATTCCCAGGGAAAACTACCGGCGGGGAGACCGGATCCGGGCCCTGATCTTCGATGTGCTCTATGATACCCGAGGTCCTCAGATCGTGCTTTCGCGTACCCACCCCGACCTGCTGATCAACCTGTTTAAAACCGAAGTGCCCGAGATCAGTGAGGGAATTGTGGAGGTCAAAGGGGCTGCCCGCGAGCCGGGCGTTCGCGCCAAGTTTGCCGTCTCTTCCCATGATTCAGACATCGATCCGGTAGGGGCCTGCGTGGGCATGAAGGGCAGCCGGGTGCAAAATGTGGTGCAGGAGCTTCGCGGTGAAAAGATTGACATTATCACCTGGCACGTGGATGCGGCCAAATATGTATGCAATGCCCTGGCGCCTGCGGAAATTTCCAGGGTGATTATTGATGAGGAAAATAATGCCATGGAGGTCATCGTTCCCGATGAATTCCTCTCTGTTGCCATCGGCAAACGAGGCCAGAACGTGCGCCTGGCCTCCAAGCTGACCGGCTGGCATCTGGACGTCAATTCTGAGTCCAAATACGATGAAATGATGAAGATGGGTTACGAATCACTGGTCAATATCCCCGGCGTCGGCAGTAATCTGGCTGATGCCTTCGTCGAAAAGGGAATTTATTCAGCAGAAGAGCTGGCCGAATCTTTGGTTGAAGAGCTGATCGAGATCCGTGGAATTGGACAGGAAAAGGCCGTGGCGCTTATAGAAAATGCGCGGCAGTCTGCCATCGAGGCTGCCAAGGCTGCCGAATCCCGGCGCTTGGAGGAGGCGGCAGAGGCGGCCCGAGCCGCTGAGGAAGCGACACGGGCCAAAGCAGAAGACGATGCGCGGCCGGCCGACATGCCGGCGGAAGCGTCGAATGAGGAATCTGCTTCCGGTGTCGAAACCCTGGAAGAGGATCAGTAGCGGATCAGGGTGCCGATACGGCAACATGGCGACAACTGCTTATAACCAGATTTGGGGGGGAATGGATGGCAAAAATCAGAGTATATGAATTTGCCAGAGATCTTAACATGACGAACAGGGAACTCTTGGACAAGATCCGGGACCTTGATATCGACGTCAGCAGCCATATGAGTTCTCTGGACGAAGATGTGATGGCAAAGGTCAAATCGGCGCTTTTCGGCGAAAAGGACGACCAACTCGAGGAAAAGCGGGTACGGCCCACCGTGATCCGGCGGCGCAAGGTTGTCGCACCCCCGGAACCGGTTGTCTCCGCGGTCGATTCCGCTTCGGCGGCCGAAGCGGAATCTCCTTCGGCCGAGACTGAAGAAAAGGCTCCGGCAGCGGTCGAAGCGAAAACCTCGCCGGCAAAAAAGCCCGCGGTGAAAAAGCGCAAGCCAGCTCCATCCGCCAAAATCATTGCAACTCCCAAGACGGAAGCACCCGAAGCGCCGCCGGCAGCGTCGGAAACTGAGCGGGTGGATGTGACCCCTGCTGCCGAGGCGGCAGCCCCGGCAGCACCGGAATCGGATGCACCCACAGCCGATGCAAAAACATCGGTCGACGAAGCGGCAGCCCCCCCTGCCGGCGCGACCGATGGTCATTCGGCCGCCAGTGAACCCGTTTCCGTGCCACCGTCCGCTGACGAACCGCCCAAGGCGCCCGCGGCAAAGGCCAAGAAAGGCAAGAAAGAAGCAGCGGCCAAGATCATCAACTTGCCGACCAAACCCAAAATTGCATCGACGCCGGCAACACGCATCGCACCGGCGGGTCCATCGTCTCGACCCTCCGCGCTGAAACCGGAAACCGTCGATGCACCGGATACCGCCAAGGAAAAGAAAAAGAAAGGGTGGCGGAAAAAGGAAGACGACACCGATGGTATCCGGTTTAGCAAAAAGAAAGGCGGTTTTCGTAAAAGGGAGATCGTCGAGGGTGCAGCCCTCTACAGCGGTAAAATGCGTGGACGGAAAGGTCGACGGGGCAGCAAGCTGAGAGCCGTGCCGGCCGGCCAGAAAACCCAGATCACCACTGCCAAAGCCATCAAACGGCGGGTGAAGGTTGATGAGACCATCATGCTGTCTGAATTGGCCAAGCGCATGGGCATCAAGGCCAACGAAATGATCGTCAAACTCATGGGCATGGGCGTTATGGCCACCGTGAATCAGACCATCGACTATGATACGGCGGTTCTGGTGGCCGGTGAATTCGACTATGAGGTAGAACGGGCGTCTTTCGAAGAGGATTTGATCCTGAAGAAAACCGAAGCGGATGATCCTGAAAAGCTGGTTTCCAGGCCCCCCGTGGTGACCATTATGGGCCACGTGGACCATGGCAAGACATCGCTGCTTGACGTGATTCGCAAAACCCGGGTGACCGAAGGCGAAGCGGGCGGTATTACCCAGCATATTGGTGCTTATCATGTAGAGACTGAAAAGGGTGTTATCGCGTTTCTGGATACGCCGGGCCATGAGGCTTTCTCCGCCATGCGTTCGCGCGGTGCCAAGGTAACCGACATCGTCGTGCTGGTGGTTGCCGCCGATGACGGGGTGATGCCCCAAACCGTAGAGGCGATCAATCACTCCAAGGCCTCCGGGGTGCCGATTATCGTGGCGGTCAACAAGATGGATAAAGCGGATGCCGATCCGGATCGGGTTCAGCGTGAACTCAGCGAACACGGCCTGATGTCGGAAGCCTGGGGCGGCGATGCCATTTTTGTCATGGTGTCGGCCAAAAAGAATACCGGAATCGACGAACTGCTTGAAATGATTCTACTTCAGGCCGAAATACTGGAGCTCAAGGCCAATCCCGACAAACTGGCCAGCGGCCACGTGGTCGAGGCCAAACTGGATTCAGGGCGCGGGCCTGTGGCTACCGTCCTGGTGCAGGAGGGCACCCTGCGTGCCGGCGATTCGATTGTCTGCGGAATGCATTATGGAAAAATACGTGTGCTCCAGGACGATTTGGGCCGTACGGTGGAATCTGCCGGCCCGTCCATGCCGGTGGAGATTGTGGGCCTTTCCGGCGTACCCATGGCCGGTGATGAACTGGTGGCGCTGGCAGATGAGAGGGACGCGCGCCAGGTGAGTCAGCACCGCACCCAGAAACAGCGCTCCAAGGAGCTGGCCAAGACGAATCGGTTGAGCCTGGAGGGGCTGTTCGAAAAGATGCAGAAGGGCGAGGTCAAGGACCTGAACCTGATCATCAAGGCGGACGTGGACGGCTCCATCGAAGCGTTGAGAGACTCCTTGGTCAAGCTTTCCAACGAAGAGGTGAGCATCAATGTGGTCCACGCGGCCACCGGTACCATCACCGAGTCGGACATATCCCTGGCCGCGGTCTCCAATGCCATCATCATCGGCTTCAACGTCCGGCCCAATGCAAAAGTGCAGGAACTGGCCTCCGAAGAGAACGTGGATATGCGCTTCCACAATGTCATCTACAATGTCATCAAGGAGGTCAAGGATGCCATTGTGGGCATGATGGAGTCCACCTTCGAGGAACGGGTGCTCGGCCGTGCCGATGTCCGTCAGACCTTCCATGTACCCAAGATTGGCACCATTGCCGGTTGTTACGTAACCGACGGCAAGATTCAACGGGGGCAGCTCATGCGTTTGGTCCGGGACGGTATCATCACCTTCGAAGGAAAAAACAGCAGCCTGCGCCGGTTCAAGGATGATGTCAAGGAAGTCCAGTCCGGCTATGAATGCGGCATCAGTATTGAAAACTTCAATGATATCAAGGTCGGTGACGTGATCGAGAGTTACTACATGGAAGAGATTCGTCCGGAAGTGGAGTGATGAACCGCAATGGTCGTCGGTGTCGGACACATGGCTTTCAGGATCTATCCGTGCCGCTCCCTGAAAGAAAAACGCAAGGTCGTCAAGGCTATCGTTGCCCGGATCCAAAACCATTTTAACGTGTCGGTTGCCGAGGTGGGTGACAATGACATGTATCAACGGGCGGTGATTGGTATCAGCCTGGTAGGCAGTGACCGCCGTGTGATCAATTCAAAACTGGATAAAGTGTTTAATTTTGCCGAAGACCTCGGGTTGGCGGAAATGATTGACGCCCAGATGGAAATCATCTCCCTGTGATCGGCAGATCCGAAAGCGAGCGTCATCAAATAGGTAGCTAACGTGGCAACCAGATCCTTTAATCGAGCGGAAAGAGTCGGCGGGCAGGTGCAGAAAGTACTGGCCGGTCTTATTCGAAAAGGCGTCAACGATCCGCGGCTGGCCCAGGTCACAATTACCGGCGTGACCTTGAGCCGTGACCTGCGGATTGCCAAGGTATACTTCACCGCCCATGGTGGTGCGCATGATGAACCGGTTCTTTTGGCCGGGTTCGAAAGCGCCAAGGGATTTATCAAGCGGGAACTGGCCAGCGCGCTCGGCCTTCGGTACATGCCGGAATTGAAATTTTTTTACGATGCGTCGTTTGACTATGGGGCCCAGATCAACCGGGTACTCAAATCCTTACAGATCGATGATGAAACAAACAATCCAACAGCTGACGAACAGTAGCCGAATTCTGCTGGCATCCCACGTCGATCCGGACGGCGATGCCATCGGCTCCCTGCTGGCCATGGGTATCGCCCTTGAGCAGCTGGGGCAAGCGGTGACGCTCTACAGCGAGAGTGCCATCCCTGCAGTGTATCGGTTTTTGCCATCGGTGGACCGCATCCAGAGACAGCTGACGGATCCGGAACGCTTCGATACGGCCGTTATACTGGACTGCGGCGGCCTGGATCGTGTTGGATCGGCCGTTGATGCCATCGCTGCCATACCGGTCATGGTCAACATCGACCACCACGCCACCAATACCCGCTTCGGGCAATACCATCTGGTGGATGTGGATGCCTGCGCCACGTCAGAGATTGTCTATCGGTTGATTCAATCCATGGGTCTTGAAATCAACCTGGCCATGGCGACGGCGATCTACACCGGCATCCTGACGGATACGGGTTCCTTCCGGTTCTCCAACACCAACCGGGCGGCCTTTTCGATTTGCGAGGCCATGGTGGCTGTCGGGGTCAGGCCGTCAACCGTGGCCCGGCATGTATATGGTACCTACTCCCTGGGACGGATCAAACTGCTCAACCTGGCTCTGGATTCCATTGAGATATCCAATAACGGGAGCCTCTCCATCATGACGGTTACCCGGGAGATGCTGTCAGATACCGGCACCCAGCCTGAGGATGCGGATGGCCTGATCAATTATGCCCGACGCATTCAGGATGTAAAGGTCGCCGCCCTTATCCATGAGCTGGAAAACGGCAATGGCGTGTCGACGGGGCGGAAACGATTCCATGTGAGTCTGCGATCGGATGGCAGTGTGGACGTTTCCCGCATTGCCTCGGATTTCGGCGGAGGCGGTCACACCGGTGCTGCCGGATTTTCCGTGGAGTCCAGCCTGGCGGAGCTGAAGGAGACGATATACAGCCTGTCCGAGGGCTTTGGCGGGACATGCCACCTGAACTGAACGGAATCGTCGTGGTCGACAAGCCCAAGGGGATTTCATCAGCCGGGGTCGTCGCCCGGGTCAAGGGAATCTTCGGGGTTAAAAAAGTTGGCCATACCGGAACGCTGGACCCCTTTGCCACCGGTGTCCTGATCTGTTGCATCAACCAGGCTACCCGGCTTTCCCAGTTTTTCCTCAAGGGCGACAAGGTCTACGAGGCGGAACTGGTTCTGGGTGCCGTGACGGACACCCAGGATGCGACGGGAACCGTCGTTGAACGGCATCCGTTGGATAGGGTGTCGGCTGAGCAGGTCAAAGACATGGCGGCGCGGTTTGTGGGAACCAGCACTCAGGTTCCCCCTGTCTATTCGGCCCTGAAACATCAGGGGACGCCGCTTTATAAATTGGCCCGTCGGGGATCGCCCGTGGAAAAGCCCGCCCGGCCGGTGCGGATTAACCACTTGGAGATACTCGGGGTCAATCTGCCGACGGTTCGATTTTCGGTGTCCTGTTCATCCGGCACCTATGTCCGCACCCTGTGTGCCGACATCGGTCGGAAATTGGGCTGCGGCGGGCACCTCAGGTCCCTTCGCAGAACAGCCAGTTGCGGGTTTCCCATCAGCGCCGCTTTCAGCCTCGAGGTGCTGGCTGAATTCAGGCTGCAAGGCCGGTTGGGCGAATCGGTGATTCCCATGAATGAGGCGCTGCCATTCATGCCGGCTGCGGTGGCCGATGATGGGCTGGCCAAAAGGATCCGCCACGGTACGAAACTGTCGGAATCAGACCTTCCGATTCCGCCGCGGGTGTCCGAGCAGGGCGTGTTCAAGGTGCTTGACCCGCACGGCCGTCTGATCGCCGTTCTGGCCGAATCGCCGGCAGCGGGCAGCTATAATTATTGTTGTGTTTTTTAAGCGTAAAGGTGATATTCACCCGGTAACCATTTTAAGGAGGACGAAACATTGGCGTACACAGCGGAAACCAAAAAAGAACTCATTGAAAAATACAAACAGCACGACTCCGACACGGGTTCTCCGGAAGTTCAGATCGGTCTGCTCACGCATCGGATTTCTTACCTGACCGAGCATCTGAAAGTGCATAAAAAAGATCACCATTCGCGCCGTGGATTGCTGATGCTGGTCGGCAAGCGTCGCCGACTGCTTAACTACGTCAAGGGCAATGATGTCCAGCGTTACCGTTCTATTATCGAAACACTTGGGCTGCGGCGCTAAGGTGGCGCGACAACGGCAATGGACCGTTGCCGGAACCCTGTTGCCGGTTTCACGGGTGCAGCCGGCCGCAGTCTTGCTGTCGCCGGTTGGTATGGGTGTATCCTGCAGCCCTGTTTTTGGGCCATGGACCTGACCCGCGGCAATTTTACAGGCAACGGTCTCTGTATTGTCCGCTGCCGGAATATTATCGGGAGAAAGAATTCTAATGGAATATACATTCAAGGCGGATGTCGGGGGCAAGTCCCTGAGCATTCAGGCAGGCAAGGTTGCCAAACAGGCATCCGGGTCCGTGGTGGTTCAATACGGCGATACGGTGGTTCTGGTAACGGCGGTCTCCGCCAATAACGAGAGAGATATCGATTTTCTGCCCCTTTCCGTGGAATACCAGGAAAAAATCTATGCCGCCGGCCGAATTCCAGGCAATTATTTTAGAAGGGAGATCGGACGACCCAGCGAGAAGGAAATCCTCACCGCCCGGCTGATCGACCGACCCATTCGGCCGCTGTTTCCCAAGGAGTACCGATTCGAGACCCAGGTCATTGCCACGGTGCTTTCCATGGACCAGGAGAACGATGCGGACATGCTGGCCCTGGTGGGCGCATCGGCGGCACTGGAAATCTCGGATATCCCCTTTGCCGGACCCATTGCCAGTGTTCGTGTGGGACGCATCGACGGTCAATTTATGGCCAACCCGACCCTTTCCCAGATGGTGGAGAGCGACATCAACATCATTATCGCCGGTTCGCGTACGGGTGTGGTCATGGTGGAAGGCGGCGGTGATGTGGTGGGTGAAGCGGACATGCTGGAGGCCATTTTCTTCGGCCACCAGGCCATTCAACCCATCATCGACATCCAGGAACAGCTCAAGGCGGAAATCGGCAAGCCCAAGCGGCTTTTTATCCCGCCGGAAAAGGATCCGGCCCTGGTGGCGATGCTGCGTGAAAAGGCCACAACACCTTTGCGCGAGGCCTTGATCGTTCCTGAGAAGATGAAGCGGTACGAGGCCGTGCGAACCGTCAAATCCCAAATCGTCGACTCATTGGGTGAGGAGATGGCGGATCGGCGCGGGGAGATCAGCGCCGTTCTCGGCGATCTCCAGAAGCAGATCTGCCGGGACATGATTCTCAAAGAGGGCCGCCGCATCGATAATCGGCGGTTCGACGAGATCCGGCCCATCACCTGCGAGGTGGGGGTGCTGCCCCGCCCCCACGGCAGCGCGCTGTTCACCCGGGGCGAGACCCAGGTGCTCGGCATCCTGACCCTTGGTGCGGGTGGCGACGAACAACGGGTGGAGACGCTCAGCGGGGAGGAGAACCGTCCTTTTATGCTTCACTACAATTTTCCCCCTTACTCGGTGGGGGAGGTCAAGCGTGTGGGATCCCCCAGCCGGCGCGATATCGGCCATGGCGGCCTCTCCACCCGTGCCATCGAACGGGTACTTCCGGACAAGGAGGATTTCGACTACACGATCCGGATCGTTTCCGAGGTGCTGGAGTCCAACGGCTCTTCATCCATGGGAACCGTCTGTTCCGGGATACTGGCGATGATGGACGGTGGCGTGCCGATCAAGGCGCCGGTGTCGGGCATCGCCATGGGGCTGGTGAAAGAGGGTGACCAGGTGGTGGTCCTTTCCGACATCCTGGGCGACGAAGATCATACCGGTGACATGGATTTCAAGGTGACCGGCACCGCCGAGGGCATCACGGCCCTTCAAATGGACATCAAAATTCATGAGCTTTCCCGGGACATCATGCACAAGGCCCTGGAGCAGGCAAAAGCGGGCCGGCTGCACATTCTGGACAAGATGCTCCAGGCGTTGGCCGTCCCCCGCGCAGGCATTTCTCCCTTTGCGCCGAAAATCATAGCCATCAAGATCAACCCGGACAAAATTCGCGACATCATCGGCCCCGGCGGCAAGGTGATCCGGGCCATTCAGAGCGAAACCAACACCAAGATCGAGATCGACGACAGCGGTTTGGTGAAGATCGCCGCCACATCGGCCGAAGACGGCGAGGCCGCCCGCCTGCAAGTGGAAACCTTGACCATGGAGCCTGAAGTGGGTGCCATCTACGAGGGAAAGGTGGTCAAGACCACGGATTTCGGCGCCTTCGTTCAGATCGTTCCCGGCACCGACGGGCTGGTGCACATCAGCCAGCTGGCCAACCACCGGGTTGGCAAGGTGACCGACGTGGTCAAAGAGGGGGATACCCTCAAAGTCAAAGTCCTTGAAATTTCAAAGGACGGCAAGATCCGACTCAGCCACAAGGCCGTTCTGGAAGATGAGCGTGGATCAGACGGTCAATAAAACCATCCTGGATAACGGGGTTCGCATTGTTTCCATGACCATGCCCCACGTACGCTCAGTCTCCATGGGGGTCTGGGTTCACGTGGGGGCCCGTGACGAAACCGATGCCGAGAGCGGGTTGTCCCATTTCATCGAGCACATGATTTTCAAGGGCACCGTTCGGCGCAGTGCGTTTCAGATCGCCAAGGAATTTGATGCCATCGGCGGCCAGACGAACGCGTTTACCTCCATGGAACACACCTGCTACCATGCGCGGGTCCTGGATACCCACCTGGAAACCATGGTGGATATCCTCTCCGACATCTTCCTCAATTCGATTTTTGATGAAAAGGAAGTGGCGCGGGAGCGGCCGGTGATTGTCCAGGAGATCGGTATGGTAGAGGACAGTCCCGAGGAGTGGGTCCACACCATGATGGGTCCCGCTTTCTGGGGCGGCCATCCGCTGGGACGTTCCATCCTCGGTTCCCGCGAAAACATTCAGGCCTTCGACAGCCAGACCATCAAGGGCTTTTTCAAACGGCTCTACCAGCCCGGTCGGATTGTTATCGCCGTTGCCGGCAATGTGGTTCACGATCGTTTTGTGGAGAGGGTGGGGCCCGTTTTTTCCACCATCGACGCCGGCAATGGATTTGCGCCCCGGCTTGTGCCGGCCACCGGTTGGGGTATCCAATTGAAGCACCGGGATCTTGAACAGTCGCACATCTGCCTGGGCATGAACGGGGTGCCGGTGGCCGACCACCGCCGTTTTGCCGCCGCCCTGATCAACACCATTTTCGGCGGCAACATGAGTTCCCGGCTTTTTCAAATCATCCGCGAGCAACGAGGGCTTGCCTATTCCATCTACTCATTTTTAACTGCTTTTGCCGATTCCGGAATGTTCGGTGTTTACACAGCGGTTGCCCCCACGGACATTGAACCCTGTGTCGATTTGATCATGGACCAGATCCGGCGGTTGAAACGGGAGCCGGTGTCGGACCATGTGTTGGCGGATGCCAAGGCGTTTACCATAGGCAACCTTCTCATGGCTGCGGAAAGCCCGGACAACCAGATGGTCCGATTGGCTCAGAACGAATACTACTTCGGCCGGACCATTCCCATTCAGTCGGTGATCGACCGCATCGATGCGGTTACGGCCGTGGACTTGCTTTGCCTGGCCCAAGACCTCTGGCGCGGCGGCCATGCCGCCCTGACCATGCTGGGGCCCGGTGTTGACCGGAACGACCTTTCCGGAAGACTGAAGCTTTAGCGGACGCATATGCCCTCTTCGCCGTCAATTGATTTTCTCAGGTTGGACCCTGAAAAAAATCAGGATGTCCCACTGCCCCGCTATATGACTGCCCAGAGTTCCGGCATGGACATCTGTGCTGCGCTGAACGATGACCTGGTGCTGGCTCCGGGTCGTATCAGCCTGGTGCCCACCGGGTTTGCCATGGCCCTGCCCGACGGCTACGAAGCCCAGATCCGGCCGCGCAGCGGACTGGCCGTCAAACACGGCATCAGCATTATCAACGCGCCGGGAACCATAGACGCCGACTATCGGGGAGAAGTCAAGATCGCCCTGATCAACCTGGGTCAGGAACCGGTGACGCTCAGGCGGGGAGACCGCATCGCCCAGATGGTGATCCAGCAGGTCTGCCAGGTCCGGATTCACATCGTCGAACAACTCAACGACACCGACCGCAGTGTCGGCGGGTTTGGGCATACGGGGCGATGACAATGAAACATTCCAATCCCAGTGAACCGGCAGGGTCGGCCCAAGGCGATGGCCCCCTTCTGTCGGTCAGCGTCTTGGCCAGCGGCAGCCGGGGAAATGCCACCTACATCTCCGATGGCTGTACCGCCATTTTAATCGACGCCGGTCTGTCCGGGGTAGAGATTCAGCGGCGGATGGCCTGCAAAGGATTGGATCCCGGCAGCCTGGATGCCATCCTCGTTTCCCACGAGCATGCCGATCACATCCATGGCGTGGGCGTCCTTTCCCGGCGGTTTGGCCTGACGGTATATATCAATGACGGAACCCGGCAGGCATCGGGAAAGGCTTTGGGCAAGCTTTCCGGTTTATTCCCGTTTGCATGCGGCCACACGTTTTCCATCGGCAGCCTGGCCGTCCACCCTTTTTCCATCTCACACGACGCCGAAGACCCGGCAGGTTTCACGATTTCATGCAATGGGGTCAAAGTGGGTGTGGCCACAGATCTGGGAATCGCTACCGGCGTGGTGAAGACTCACCTGCAGGCCTGTGACATCCTTATTCTCGAAGCCAACCACGACCCCCAGATGTTGATCGACGGACCCTACCCGTGGCCCCTGAAACAGCGCATCCGCGGCCGCAGCGGCCACCTGTCCAATGACGACACCGCCCTGCTGCTGGAGGTGCTCCAGCATGACCGCCTGGCCCATGTGATACTGGCCCATTTGAGCCAGGAGAACAATACGCCGGAGAAAGCCAGACAGGCGGTAAGGAGCGCCTTGAACGGTTCTGACACCGAAATCCATGTGGCTTCCCAAACAACCGGTAGCCGCCTCTTCATCCTTGCTGACCATCGACCATCGAACAAAGAACGTTGAACGTGGAATGATGCAATCGCTTCACGCCGGCAGTTTATCAATTGAAGAATATCAAGCAGGCTTTTTTGGCCGGGCTGGGATTGGGTGGCTGATAAACGCGATAAAGGCCCGGCACAAGGGAGAGATGCTTCGCTGGCGGTGCTGGGTGAGATAGAAGGCCCGTTTGAGATTCAGGCCGTCGATGGTCAGTGTTTTCAATTTCCCCGCCGCCACATCGTCACGCACCGCGATGGCCGAGAGAATGGATACCCCCATGCGGTTCTTGATGCCCTGGCGGATTGCCTCGGTGCTGCCGATGCGTGCCACCACCTTCAACGCGTTGATGTTCAGACCCGCCTCGGAAAAGCTGGCCTGGATGGATTTGAGGGTTCCCGATCCGGGTTCACGGATGATAAAGGGCTCTTTAAACAGCTGTTTTGTCGTGACGCTTACTTTTTCGGACCAACGGTGATCGGTCGCCACCACCAGGCACATTTCATCTTCAACCAAATGGGTCTGCAAAATGCTTTTATTGGTGGACACGGCACCCACCACACCCATTTCCAGGTCCCCGCATAAGATCGCCTCGATGACCTGGCGGGTATCGGCAATCGTGAGGTTGATGTTGACTTCCGGAAAGCGCGCGGTAAAGGCGCCGATGATCGCCGGTAACACGAAGGCGCCGGGGATCGTGCTGCCACCCAGAGTGAGGCTGCCTTTGACTTGGCCCATGAACTCGGCCATGGCGCTGTCGGCTTCATCGCGCAGGGCGATCATCCGTTTGGCGTAGCGGTAGAGCAGACGTCCGGCCTGTGTCGGCAGGGCCTCCTTGGACAGGCGGTCGATGAGACGGCAATCGAAGTGATCCTCCAGATCCTTGATATGGCTGGAGACGGTGGGCTGGGAGAGGTGCACCGCCCGGCCTGCCCGCGAAAAACTTTTCAGGTCCACCACCTTGCAGAAAATGTGGAGCTGCCACAGGTCCATGGCCTAGTATCCGAATCTGGTTTTGATTTGGCGATTGACTCCCGGGGGCACCATGTCCGAGACGTCGCCACCGAAACGGGCGGCCTCCTTGATGATGGATGAGCTGGTAAAAATCCAGCGCAGGCCGGTCATCAGAAAGACCGTTTCGACCTCCCGGTTGAGTTTTCTGTTCATCAGCGCCATCTGGAATTCATACTCGAAATCGGAAACGGCCCGCATTCCCCGCAGAACGGCGTTTGCCTTCCGTTTCTGGGCGTAGTCCACCAGCAGGCCATCGAAGGTGTCGAATTCGACACCTTCGATGCCGGACATGGATTCATCCAGCATCTCCAGGCGTTCCTCGACGGTGAACAGCGATTGCTTGCCGGGGTTGAGCAGAATGGCGATGATGATTCGGTCGAACAGCTTCAAGCCACGTTTGGCGATGTCGATGTGTCCATTGGTAACCGGATCGAAGGACCCGGGATAGATGGCGATACGTTGCATGAAGGCTCCCAGCCGTTGAAAACGATAAAGGGGATCGAATGGGATTGAACGTTTGTCGGGAACGGTCTATAGCATGGTATCCATAAAAGAAACAAGGGTTTTCCCGAATCGGCGCTGGTCAATGAGGACGAGCGTGCCCACGGCTTGGACGATTGGCTCCCGGCGGCTGTGTTCGATGACCACACGGGATCCGGCGGTCAATGCCCCGCATGACAAAAGCCCGGCCAAGGCGGGGGATACGGCATTGGTTTCATAGGGAGGATCCATGAAGACCAAGTCGAAGGCGTCTCGCTCCGGTTTCAGGCAGTTGAGGTTTTTCAGGATATTCCATTGGATCACGCGGGTACGATCCTCCAGTCCCAGTTTGCGGACATTGCACCGGATGGCCGAAAGGGCCGCCTTGGCCTGATCCACGAAAACGGCGGATGCTGCGCCCCGGCTCAACGCCTCGATGCCCAGGGCGCCGGTACCGGCAAACAGATCCAGCACCCGTTTGGTCTGGACGCTGCCGGCCAGAATATTGAACACGGACTCTTTGATGCGGTCGGCCGTGGGCCGGGTGGCCATGCCGGCAGGGGCCATCAGCCGCCGGCCTTTCAACATCCCACTGATCACCCTCATCCTTTTTTTGCCGTCATCAACGAACGTATATATTTTGGCTTCACACCGATGGCCTTTGCCGTTTTTCCCACATCATTGTCGTGGAGGGCCAGCTTTTTGCGGACATATTCGGCTTCGAAAGCGATGCGTGCCTGGTCCATGCCTTCAATTGAAAAAATCTCACTCGCAGCGGTTTTCGGTTCTGAGAGGTTGGCCGGCAGATCCTTGATGGTGATGGTGTCTTTTTGAACCATGATGGCCAATCGCTCGATGAGGTTTTTCAGTTCCCGGACGTTGCCCGGCCAGGTGTATTTGGTCAAAATGTCGAGCGCATTGGTGGCAATCGTCTTGCGCTTCTCGCGGTTGGCGGCGGCGGCCTCGGCCAGAAAAATGTCAGTCAGGGCAGGGATGTCTTTGGCCCGATCCCGCAGGGGCGGGACGTCGATGGGAACCACGTTGAGGCGGTAATACAGATCTTCCCTGAAACTTCCGTTTTCGATCTCCGCCTCCAGATCCTTGTTGGTCGCCGCGATGACCCGGACATCCGTCGTCAATACCCGGCCCCCGCCCACCCGTTGGAATTTTTTCTCATCGAGGACGCGCAGGATTTTGGCCTGGGTGACCAGGCTCATGTCACCGATCTCGTCCAGAAAAAGGGTGCCGGTGTTGGCCAGTTCGAACTTGCCCCATTTTTTAGTGCTGGAACCGGCAACGGCACCCTTTTCATGTCCGAACAGCTCACTTTCGATCAGGGTTTCGGGAATGGCGGCGCAGTTGACGTCGATCATCGGGGATTCGGCGCGCGGACTCAATTGGTGGATGGTTCTTGCCACCAGTTCCTTGCCGGTGCCATTCTCCCCTTTGATGAGCACCCACGATTCGGTGGGGGCAACGGTGGCGATCTGCATCTTCAGGGCTTGCACCGGTTCGCTGCCGCCGCTGATGGAGTGCTTTTCGATGGTCTTTTTGCGCAGGTAGCGGTTTTCTTCCTCCAGGCGGCGGAAGTTGAGGGCGTTATTGATGGCAACGATCACCTTGTCGATATTCAAGGGTTTCTCAATGAGGTCGAAGGCGCCCAGTTTGGTCGCTTTGACGGCGGTTTCCACGTTGCCATGGCCGGTAATGATGATCACCGGCAGGGCGGCGCTGTTTTTTTTGATCTCTTTCAAGGTTTCCATGCCGTCGATCCCGGGCATCCAGATGTCCAGCAGCACCAGGTCCGGCGCTTCGGTGTCGATCACCTTAAGCGCTTCATAGCCGTTGTTGGCGGTGATGACCTCAAACCCTTCGTCGGTGAGCAAGCCGCTGAGGGATTGTAGAATCGAGGGTTCGTCGTCGACAATCAATATGGATGGGAACATCGGGGGGGACTCCCTTCTCAAGAACCTAACCTAAACAGGCAGTTCGATAACAAATTTCGCCCCTTTGGGTAAATTGTCCTGTACCCGTATCATACCGTTGTGGTCGGTGACAATGGAGTTGACGATGGTCAGGCCTAAACCCATGCCGGCTTTCTTGGTGGAAAAGTTGGGTTCGAACAGCCGGATTTTGTCGCTGTCGGCAATGCCGGTACCGTCGTCGGCCACTTCCAGGCGGACCAGCTTCAAAATCGGATCAAAGGCTGCGGTGATGGCAATGTGCCCGTGGTTGCGGACAGCGGCCACGGCGTTGTCAACCAGGTTGATCATGGCTTGCTTGAACTGCTGACGGTCCAGGTTCATCTGAGGGATGTCCTCACCGATTCGGATATTGAAGTCGATTTCCGGATGACCTTCCCGGTAAAGGGAAACGGTCTCCTCGATGATGGGTGACAGTTGGCAGGGCTTGGGATCGGCCGTCGGAAAGCGGGCAAATGTGGAGAACTCATTGACCAGGTTTCGGATCAGTTCGACATGATCGATGATCATGCGGGTGCACTCGTCGAACACCGGTTCGTTGATGCGCTCGGAATAGCGCCGCTTGAGCCGCTGGGCGGACAGACTGATGGGGGTGAGCGGGTTTTTCACCTCGTGGGCAATGCGCCGGGCCACCTCCCGCCAGGCGGCCATGCGCTGGGCTTTTTCCAGTTCCGTGAGGTCATCGAATACCATGACGATGCCCATGGGGCTTCCTTTTTCATCTTTCAAGGCATTGACATATACCAGAAATGTCCGTGGTTGCCGGTTTACCGTTACCCGCAGGGGGATTTCCAGGGTCTGGTCCCGCACCGAGGTGACTCGATCCATGATATCTTCGGCGAACTGGAGGTGATCGGTGACCAGCAAATCGCCATAGTGCTTGTCCAATATGTTCCCGGCTTCGAGATTGAGCATCCGTTCCGCCGACTTGTTGAAGGTGGTGATGATTCCGTTGGCATCCAGGGTGATGACGCCGGCGGAAACATTTTTCAGCACGATCTCCATGTACTGTCGCCGTGCTTCGATTTCCTGGTTCTGTTGGGTGAGTTTTCGGGCGGACAATTCCAGCATCTGGCGGCCGGACCTCAGATCCCGCGTCATCTTGTTGAATGCGTCCACCAGGCTGCCGATTTCATCGTCCGCCGCGTTGCTGTCGATGGAGACGGTCAGGTCCCCTTCGGCCACCCGCCGGGTGCCGGCGGCCAGTTCCATGATCGGAATGGTGATGGTTTTGGCCAGGTAGAAGCCGAACCATACCGCGCAGAAGATCACCAGCAGGGCCACGATCGAAAGGGTGATGTAGTAGGTGATCTGGATCGGTTTCTTCATCAGCTTGATCTGCTGGTATTCGTCGATTCCTCTGGAAATGGATTCAAGGTTCTCCGCCAGGTCCGGTGGAATAAAAAGTCCCATGACCACATGGGCGGTTGCCGTTTCAGGTGCGACCCCAAAGGGCACGGTTCCGATCGTACGGAGCAATTCTCCGTCGCCCAGCGTATCGGTAACGGTGCGCACCTCCCTTTCACCGGCGTCTTTGGAAAAGGCGCCGGGGGGGACTGCCGCCATGGAGAGATTTTCCAGATCTTTTCCCAGGGCATAGGTCAGGCGGTTGTAATTGGCCGAATAGACTTCCACCGCATCAAGGTCGAATTCGCGCAGCACCACCTGGAGGTAGCGATTGAGTTCTTTGAGCTTGTCCGGTTCGGTCAGGGCTTTGCGCTGGAGCTGATAGGCGATCCGTTCCAGGAAAAAGCGCTGGCGGATTTCGTTTTCACGATAGAACTGCTGGCCCACCAGAAGGGACTTCTCCAAGGCTTGTTCCACGGGTACGGTGAACCAGAATTCGATGCTGTTGGTGATAAAATTGATCGAAAAGAAAAACAGGATGATGGTGGGCAGCAGGGAAAGGGCCACAAAGGCCAGGACCAGACGGGATCTTAGCCGGGCACCCATGACTTTTCGGCGCCGGGCGTAAAGCAGCTTCACCAGGTTTCGGAACACCAGAAAGATCAATAAAATCAACAGCAGCAAGTTGATGTTGATCAGGATGAACATCAAGATGGTGTTCGAGACGGGGATATCGGCACCGAAAGTGATCACCCGGTTTTCCACCAGGGTGAGTACGCCCACCAACACAATGATGATGACCGAGAGCACCGCCTCCCGTTTCCGGCGTTTGCGTTCTTCCACCGAAAGGATCGGTTTTGGCGTGGGACTGCGTTTGCCGAATATCATAAGGGCATATACGAAAAACGGTTAATAGATGAAATCGATGGTATACCAATCGGTTTCAAAATCCCAGAGGGAGAGAAAAAAAAGGACGTTGTGCAGGTAATAGGGCAACGTTACCCGGCTGAGTTTTGCTTTGGTCTGAATTTGATACTGTTTACCCTTTTCCAGCAATCCCAAGGGGACCACCTTGAGGCTGTCGACTTCGGTCATGCGTTGCTTGGCTGCATCGAAGGATTGAAGCACAACGGGGCTGTTGCTGTCCCATGAACGGGAAACGGCATATTCTTTTTTAAGGCTGTTGTATTTGATGGTGTGGGTGAGGGTCAGGTCCGCCATCTCTTTGTCCAACCACAGGCTTCGGGTTCGGTAGAGCTTGACGAAAAAGGAGAATGATGTCGGCACGCCATTTTTGACGGCATCCTCCATTTTTCTGGTAAAGGCGCCGTCCACCGACAGGTACACCAACAGATCATCCCTGGTGTTGGTGACGATGATGTTGGTGAGGGTGGCATCCTTGGCGATGGCCAACCCGCAGACGGACATCAGCAGGATAACCAGCACAAGAACGCCTGCTGCGCGTTGACTGAATCGGTTCATAGATGTGCCGCGGTAAACTCAAGGTTGCCTAAATAGAAGAAAACAAAACGAAAAAGAACATACCGGAACTGCTTGAAAATGGCAAGGTGTTTTGCTGCGGGTACATGGACGTGCGGCCGGTTCATGCCGGGCGGGAGCTCAGGGTGCAGGTTTCCCAGGATCCTTTCTCCTTGAAGAATTTTTCCAGGAAGGCATGGTTGAAGGCGTGACCGGATTTGCTGGCGACGACATGTCCCATGATGGGCATGCCGATGAGGGAAAAATCCCCGATGCAATCCAGTACTTTGTGGCGAACGAACTCATCTGGATAACGCAGTCCACCCTCGTTGAGCACCTGGTTGCCGTCGATGACCACGGCGTTGTCCAACGAGCCGCCCCGCGCCAGGCCATAGCGCTTCATCATTTCCACCTCGTGAAGAAAACCGAAGGTCCGGGCCGCACAGATCTCTTGCGCGAAGGTTTGACTGTCGATGACAAAATCGCATGTCTGCGTGCCGATGAGCGGATGATCATAGGCGATGGTGCAGGTAATCCTGAATTCGTCGGCCGGGTAGACGGTCACGGTCTTGCCGTTCTCAGCGAGGGAAATGGGTGTGTTCACTTTAAAATAGCATTTGTTCCCCTCCTGGCGAAGGGATCCCGCAGATTTGATCAGCTGAGTAAACGGGCCGGCGCTGCCGTCCATGATGGGCAGTTCATAGGCGTCCACTTCAACAATGGCATTGTCGATGGACATACCGGTGAATCCGGCCATTAAATGCTCTACCGTGGATACGATACAGCCTTCGGCGCCGATGACGGTGGCCAGGCTCGTGTCCACGACGTTATTGAAATGGGCGCTGACCCCGGGACGGCCGGGAAGATCGATGCGGACAAACCGGATGCCGTGGTTGACCGGTGCCGGCTTGATGGTGAGGTTAACGGTTTTCCCCGAATGAACGCCGACACCGGAACAGCCTGCCGGCGCGGCGATGGTTTGCTGGTGGTGTCTCATTTTAACGATCTTAATCACCCGCCTTTCTTTTGACAACTATTATTTGTTATGCCGTCGGATTTGATTCGTGTACAAAAACGTTGTTCTTGGCCGTCAGGCTTGGTATATGTGCTGCCACGTAAATTTAGCACGAAGGAATCAATTGCTATCAAGGGAGGTGGCCTTTGCTGGCCAGGGTGTTAAGCAGCGCCGTCATCGGCATCGATGCCTATCTGGTGGAAGTGGAAGTGGATATCGCCCAGGGGTTGCCGACCTTCACGACGGTGGGGCTTCCGGAAGCAGCGGTCAAGGAGAGTCGGGAACGGGTCAAATCCGCCATCACCAACTCTGGCTATCGGTTTCCGGCGGATCGAATTACGGTCAACCTTGCTCCGGCAAACATTAAGAAAGAAGGGACCGGCTTCGACCTGCCCATGGCCTTGGGTATTCTCTCCGCTACCGGTATTCTTCCCGAACAATCCATCTCCGGTTACCTGTTTCTGGGTGAGTTGTCCCTGGACGGCCGCATCAAGCCGGTCAATGGTTCCCTGCCCATGGCCATCGCGGCGCAAAAGGCGGGATATCGCGGCATTGTGGTTCCCGTTGATAACGGCCAGGAAGCATCTGTGGTGTCGGATCTCTCCGTTTATCCGGTGGGCACCCTGGGTCAGGTCGTTGATTTCCTGAGAGGGTTCGCGTCCATTGTACCGTTGAAGACAGACTTGCGGGCCGTGTTCGACGCCCCGGATGGTTCCGGGACGGATTTTGCCGAAGTGATGGGGCAGGAGCATGCCAAGCGAGCGCTGGAAATCTCTGCTGCCGGCGGCCACAATGTGCTCATGGTGGGGCCTCCCGGATCGGGTAAGACCATGCTGGCCCGACGGATTCCGACGATCCTGCCGCCCCTTTCCTTTGAAGAGGCCATCGAAACCACAAAAATTTATAGTGTGGTAGGGATGTTAAATCGTGACCAGCCGCTGGTCGTCCGCAGGCCCTTCCGTTCTCCCCATCATACCATTTCGGATGCCGGCCTCATCGGCGGCGGCCACATTCCCAGACCCGGGGAAGTGAGCCTGGCTCACAACGGGGTTCTCTTCCTGGACGAACTGCCCGAATACAAGAAAAATGTGCTGGAAGTATTGCGCCAGCCGCTGGAGGATCTTCGAGTGACGATCTCCCGTGCGGCATCTACCCTGACTTATCCGTCCAGCTTCATGCTCATCGCTGCCATGAATCCCTGTCCATGCGGTTATTTTGCCGACCCGCGTCATGCCTGCCGGTGCACGGCCCACCAAATCCACCGCTACCGGTCAAAAATTTCCGGACCGCTGTTGGACCGCATTGACATTCATGTGGAGGTTCCCGCCGTTCCTCATAAGGATTTAATGGTGGATGCACCGGCCGAACCTTCGGATGCCATCGGGCGGCGCGTGGTGGCGGCACGCCGGATCCAGATCCAGCGGTTCAAGCGCACCAAGATCTATAGCAATGCCCAGATGGCCAGCCGCCATATCCGCGCCCACTGCCGCATCGGTGATGATGCCCGCAGTCTCCTGGAATCGGCCATCGACCGCCTGGGGCTGTCGGCCAGAGCCTACAACCGAATTTTAAAGATTTCCCGGACCATTGCCGATCTGGATGATAGGGGCGACATCCAGGTCCACCACATCACCGAAGCGATTCAATATCGCAGCCTTGATCGCACCCGGCACAATCTCTGATTCTTGACCGCGTGGGACAATGAAGCAATCATTGAAGGCATCGCTGCGATCATCATAATTGTGGAGACTCCATCGTGAAGACCAAGCTGCTGACGTCCGTGTGGCTGCTCTTATTTTTTCTTTGTGGGCCGCTGGTCCATTCCGCCATGCCGGCAGCCACGGAAACCGGTACCGGTAAACGCCCGGTCATGCTTCGGTTCGGTATTCATGTAAGTGAGATGGGCAACTTGGACCCCCATTTTGCCGCCGGCTCCCAGGATCGGGCCCTGGCGGACATGGTCTTCAACGGGCTGCTGCGTTACCAGCCGGGAAATGCACCCAAAATAGAACCGGATCTGGCTGAACAGATTCCGGGATTTGAAATGATCGGCGGCCGGCAGGTCTGGACCGTCAAGCTGCGCAAGGGGATTTTGTTTCACCCGGGTCCGCAAACCGCGGCCTATGCGTTGACCACCATGGCGGCTCACCCGATTATGTACACCAAACAGTGGTAGATGACGATCAACTGATCCTGG
>JAGTUY010000174.1 GCA_018224455.1 Desulfosarcina sp. | reverse complement strand
GGGGATCGGACACACAGCCATGACGGCAGCCATTACCGATGAAGCCATTGGCCAGCGCGTTGGAGCCTGGTTTCCCGGACTTGCCGACCGTCGCTATTACCGGGTTCATACCGATGCCACCGACTTTTCCGATGTAGCAACCAAATCCTTGGGATACATCAAACAGCTCAAGGAAGCAGGGAGCCAGGAAGTGGTGCTGCTGCATGTTATCAACCAGCGAATTATAGACGGGCTGATGCGACATGCCATGCTGGAAAAAGATATCATGCAGTGGCGAAATAAGGCCGAAGAGATCGCCCAAGAGTCCCTGATGGAGACCGGCAAACAACTGGAAGAGATCGGTTTTTCCGTGAAACGTATCGTCAATACCGGTTTTCCGTGGGATGTAATCCTCGACGTTGAAAAAAAGGAAGACCCTTCCATCATCGTCATCGGGTCCCATGGCCGGTCCAACATTGGAGGCATGTTTCTCGGTTCAGTGTCTGACCGGGTGATCCGCAAGTCCAAGCGGCCGGTTCTGGTTATTAAAAGGGATATAGAGGATTGAATAGATTCTCCAGGCTAACCTCGGGGTCCTGCCGGTCTACGGCTCCGATTGTTGGTTGTCCTTCTTACTGCGAGCTGGCCGGAAGTTGATACGGATCTGGCGTGACCATCGGAATAAGTGGTTTACGCGGCTGGAAGCCACTCCCGCTCAAGCGGAAGCCGTTGCGGGGTCTGCCGGCTTGGCAATCCGCGAGCGGATCAGCAAAAGCGGCCGATCGATGCGGTTGAGCACGCCCACGGCCACGCTGCCGTAAAAGGTTCTTTCCGTGCCCCCCTGGCCATGGCTGGCCATGGCCACCAGATCCACGGATTCCCGTTTGGCGGTGTCAATGATGCAGGCCACCACGCCCCCCCGACCGATACGCATCTGAACATCGATATCGATGGAGCGCCATTTATCCACGATGGTCTGAAGGTATGCTTGGGTGGTTTTTATCCGTTTGCGGCGTTTTTCCAGGTAGGTATTCACATCGACCACCTCGTCGCGTTCAAGCGTGAAATCGGATGTCTCGTCCACATACAGGAGGGTTACGCTGGCGTGAAGCTTTAGGGCCAGGCCCTCCACATGCGGCAGGATGGTTTCCGCGCGCAACGATCCGTCCAATGGTACGAGTATTTTTCTGTACATGGCATATCTCCTTTTCAGTTTTTCTCATTGTCTGATGGCCGGTCGAATATCGGCAGACGACAGGTAAAACAGGTTCCCTCACCTACTGTGCTTTGCACGGATATGGTGCCTTTGAGGCGATCCAGGATTTCTTTTACAACCACCAGCCCCAAACCCGTTCCTTCTTCCACCATCTGCCGGGCGTTGGTCGACCGGAAAAACTCCTCAAACAAATGGGCGATGTCTTTTGCGGGAATACCGATACCAGTGTCCCGAACTTCAAAGCGGACCCATTTGCTGTTGTCCAGGGCCAGCGCCACGCGAACCGTTCCATGCGGTGGCGTATATTTCACCGCATTGGCAATCAGGTTGGAGAAGAGGTCGTCTAAGAGTTGCTCATCGGTCAGAACACTGGGCAGGGATTCCTCGATGTCGAAGGTGACATCCACACGCTTTTCGGCGGCCAGGATTCGGTAAGGGTCCCTCAGACGGTTCAAGACGGCTGCCGGCGTGACGGGGTGCAGAACAATCTTAGGTAGGTTCGACCGTTTGATGTCAAGTTTCAGCAGATCGGCAACCACGTCTCCCAGAATCTTAAGGCGTTTTACACTGCGGTTGAGAGTAGTGGCCTGTTTTTGCGTCACAGGGCCGCAATGCTGGTTCCTGACTAAGTTGAGCATACTCAGAACGGTATTCAAAGGTGATCGAAGCTGGTGGGCGGCTTTCAGCAAAAACCATGATTTCTCCTGATCTCTTTTCAAATTTTCGATGGACAGGGCGGTCAGGTCCGCCATCAACGCAAAAAATTTGGCGTCATCGTCCGAAAAATAATGGGACTCGGCGCTGTATACGCAAAATACCCCCAGCACCATCCTTTCTACCGCCAAAGGCAAGCATATCATGGCAGCGATTCCTTCTTTGCGGATATCTTCCGGATACTGGAAGTAATCCTTTTCATCAATTTTGCCGATGGCGCCCAGCGATCCCTCGATTATTTTTCGGTTAATGGGGCTCTTGGCGATCTCGATCCCTTCCTTGTCTTTCGTATAACTTTCGCTGAGACCGAAGGTGGAAGCAAAGAGTAGCTTTTCTCTCCCATTGTCCAATAGTTTGATGGAACACGCTTTGACCCCCATTATTTGTGCCGCATGCTTGGTGGCAGCAGACAATATTTCGGGAGACAGCTCCCGCAACATCTTGTCCGGGTTGTGGCCGCTCTCTTTCCAGGCCTGCCGGTTCAACATCTTGAAGGGCATTCGGGCCCGGGGGCGCCAGCTCCACCACAGATTTTCCGCCAAATCGGCCAATCCAGAGATCTTTTCAGGCGGGTTGGGGAAATTTGAAGGACTAGTGGCCATGCGATATCTCCTTAAATGCCCATGGCGCATTCGACCACGGCCAGGTGTGCTGCGGGTTCGCTTACATCGACGGCAACTTCAGTCTTTAAGTTCAACCGCTATTCGCCTTCTTGAGCCACAGCGTGAATGTCGGCTT
>JAGTUY010000173.1 GCA_018224455.1 Desulfosarcina sp. | reverse complement strand
CCCTGTTTGCCTTCAAATTGGGTAAGATGTTCTACCTTTATCGAACGCGGGTGGATGCCACCCTGACCCAGACGTTGGCCGCGTCGGCGGCCGGCCTGGCGCTCTCCCACACGATTGCCAAGGCGATGGTTTCCGGACTTATTACCCGTGACAAACCCTTTTTCAGGACCCCTAAAATGGCCGGGGCCTCTCTGCTGACCCGGGCCCTGACGGCTTCTCTGGAGGAGATCCTCTTGCTGGCCGCCCTCCTTAGCGCAGCATCGGCCATCGCATTGGGCCAGACAATGGACACGCTCGACATGATCCTGTGGGTGACCGTGCTGGTGGTCCAGTCTCTGCCATACGCCGCCACCCTGTTCGTGGCCCTGGTCAGCGGATTTCCCCGGTTGTCGAGCCGGCTGGTTGATTGGCGGCCCCGGCAGGAGGCATCTTGAAGCCTCTACCCCTATTCTTTCCGTGAAAGCAGCCCCTGGCTACCAACCAAGGAGACAATGCCATGCTCAAACCGGCCAAGGACTACCAGACACGGTGCGACACGTTCCGATGGGAAGTGCCGGACCCCTACAATATCGGTGTGGACATCTGTGACAAGAGGGCCCACCAGCCCGGCCGTTTGGCACTGATCTATGAAGACAATGCGGGGCGGACACGGCGATACACCTTCCTCGATTTGAAGCGCCGATCCAACCGGCTGGCCAACGGCCTGAAGGCCATGGGCATCGATGCCTTCACACCGGTTCGGACCCGGGCCGACGAACCGGCCCTGATCATCTACACCTCGGGGACCACGGGTCCGCCCAAAGGGGCGCTGCACGCTCACCGGGTGCTTCTCGGCCACTTGCCCGGGGTTGAATTCCCGCACAACTTCTTCCCATGTGAGGGCGACCGGTTCCGGACGCCGGCAGACTGGGCCTGGATCGGGGGGCTTATCGATGTGCTTTTTCCCAGCTGGCACCACGGCATTGCCGTCGTTGCCCACCGCGCCAGAAAATTCGATCCGGAGGAGGCCTTCCACTTGCTGGCCAAAAACTGCAGCCGCAACGCCTTCATGCCGCCAACCGCCCTAAAGCTCATGCGCCAGGTTAAGGATCATGCGCCGGGAGCTTAAAAATAGGCAACCAACATGAAAGGGGGTCTTCATGCCAACGGTGTTTCACACCCGGGAGCTCAAATTCGAAGCGAAGAAATCCAGTCTGCCTGAATTTGCCTGGCAGACCAGCCCCCGGCTGGCCAAGCTGGCGGGGGCCCGGCAATTGGATTTCGACATCCGCTCGCTGGATCCGGACCGTTTCTCTTTTCCCTATCATTTCCACCGGGCGGCCGAGGAGTTGTTCCTGATCCTCTCCGGCGAAGCCACCCTGCGCACGCCGGAAGGGTTTCAAACGGTCGCCGCCGGGGATCTGGTGTTTTTCGAGCAGGGAGACGCCGGTGCCCATCAGCTGTACAATCACAGCGACGCCCCTTGCGTCTATCTGGACATTCGAACCACGGTGGGCATCGACGTCTGTGAATATCCCGACTCCGGCAAGATGGCCATTTTGCCCATGCTGGAGGTGTTCGAGAGCCGTTCGCGCGTACGCTACTTCCAGGGAGAAGAGAAGGTGAAGGAAAAATGGCCGGAGGAGATACTGCGCAAACGATCGGAGCAATGAAAAGCGATCAGCCATGTGTCGACACGGTTTGCACATGTCAATTAGCGGATAACGAAAAGGGATTGAACCCTTGCTTAATTCATGGAGGTGGTAATGCAACCCAAGACCAAGGACAACATCCACAAAGCGTTCATCGGTGAGGCAAAAGCGTACTTTCGGCTGCTGGCTTATGCAGAAAAGGCGGATGAGGAAGAGGTGCCGCAAGTTGCCCTGCTGTTCCGCGCCATCGCCGAGGCGGAGCGGGTGCATGCCACCCGGCAGATGAACCTGGTCAAAGACCTGATCGTCAAGGACACGGACACCAATCTGGAAAAATCCTTCCAGCGGGAAAAATCCGTCAGCGAGAATGAGTATCCTGAGTTTTTGAAAATCGCCGAAGAAGAGGGGGAAACGGTTGCCGCGCTGGCCTTCAGCCACGCCAGGGATGCGGAGGGCTTCCATGCCAAACTGTATGAACGGGCCATCATGAATGTGATCAAGGATGAGGTCAAGGAGTACCATGTCTGCCAGGTGTGCGGCTTCGTGACCGACAAGAAAATCCCTAAAAAGTGCCCGGTCTGCGGTGCCCCCGAAGAGATGTTCAAGACCATCGACAGCTGAACTCAGGCGTCATCAACTACAGGAGGAAAATCGATGAAAGTGGTCGCATTCAACGGCAGTCCCAGAAAAGACGGCAACACCTCCATTTTGATCCGGACCGTGCTGGAGGCCATCGAAGCCCAGGGCATCGAGACGGAAACCGTTCAAGTGGGCGGCAAACCCATCCGGGGCTGCATCGCCTGCTACAAGTGCTTCGAGAACAAAGATCGACACTGTGCCGTGGGCAAGGACATGATCAACGACTGCATCGACCGCATGCTGGCGGCCGACGGCATCCTTTTGGGATCTCCGACCTATTTTGCCTGCATGAGCCCTGAAATAAAGGCCCTGATCGACCGTGCCGGCATGGTTTCCATCGCCAACGACACCATGCTGCGGCGAAAGGTTGGGGCTGCCGTGGTGGCGGTTCGTAGGGCTGGGGCGGTAAACACCTTCGACTCCATCAACCATTTTTTTACCATCGGAGAGATGATCATCCCCGGTTCCAGGTACTGGAACATGGGGTTCGGCAGGGAAAAGGGGGAGGTCAAAGACGACGCCGAGGGCCTTGAAATCATGAAGACCCTGGGCGAGAATATGGCCTGGTTACTAAAGAAAACTGTCGTATGAGGCGTCCTCCTGACCTAAACTTTAAAAATGAGTCATTCTTATCAACAATGGTGCCACCGGTGTCTTGGTGTGAGCATCTTTGGTTTCCGTATGAAGAGGCAGCGGAAATGACGATCATCAATCATAGTTGTGAAACAAAAACTGTTTCGTGTTTCGGATTCCTTGTACGGTTGCTGTTGCTAAGTTTCATCTGGTCTCTCCTTGTTCCCGCGCCGAGTTACGCTGAAGAGATGCGTTTACTGAACCTCAGTTTCCGTGCGCGCGTCTCTGGAGCAACTATGCTGGGTGAACAGCAGCCTGAGGAGTTTCAAGAGTACGACCTGGCGGCGAACTTTGGGTTGCCGTGGCAGCGCTATTCCAGTTCAGGCTGGGGAGTTGGTACACGGTTGATGGCGAGCGCGGGGATTATGCGGGGCAAAGGAGAAACCGGCCTGGTCGGCTCTCTCATCCCCGGAGTCGCCTTGGGGAGTGAAGACGGGCGGTTTTTCTTAGATATGGGAGCGGGCGGAGCGCTGCTCAGCAGGTATCGCTTCGGGAAGCAGGATTACGGCGGACCTTTCCAGTTTGCCTTGACCGTCGGCGCCGGCTTTCCGCTCTATCAACGATTGGGTTTGGGCTACCGGTTTCTGCACTATTCCGATGCCGGAGTGAACGGTCCTGATACGATCGGGGCAGATTTTCACATGATTGAGTTTAGTTATCGGTTCTGAAAAACACCTGGATCGGTGGCACGTGAAGCGCAAGCTACGGCCACTTTCCCATGCCCCGCCTGTCCATGCGCGCCCCTTCTTTGATGATTCTTTTTGACCGAGCATCGGTGCTGCGGGGAGGTCTCAATTGACAGAATTGAAAAATGAGGCAGAGACTCGCTCGACATAATTTTATCACAACACCTCCAACGCTCTCTACAACGTTGATGTGGAGAAAATCATCGGTCGGCGAAAGAAATGTCATTCGCCGGCCGTGATTTTCGAATTCGCTGATGGCCATGGTTTTTCTTCCATGTTATGCGCGATCAGCAATGTCTGGCCGCCGCTGAGCCTCAGAATGAACCGTGAATGGCTCCATATGCCAGTATGGCGATCAACGCTATGAATCGGTTACCCAGCCGGTATCCACGGCGTTCATAAAAATACCGTGGTTGGCAAGCTCGCTGGCCGACGTATGGGTCAACATATTGAGCGCCGCTTTGGCCATGTTGGTATGGGGTGACGCTCTCCTTTTTTAAAGCGCATGAATTTGCCTTCCATCGCAGAGACATTCACAATATGTTTTTGGCCCGTCTTGTTCTTTCTCATCAATGGTGCCAGCTTGTTGCATAGCACCAAGGGTGCGACCGCGTTGATGAGCTGTATCTCGAGCATCTCGGCGGTCTGGATTTCGCCGAGTTTAAGCCGCCAGCTGTTGGTGGTCTGTAAATCAACCTGCTGCATCAAATGGGCATAAAAGCCTGGCGGACGGCGCACGGTCTGGGCGGCATTGTTGACCATTATATCTAATCGATCATAGGTGTCTTCAAGGTGGCTGCAAAAAAGCGCCACGCTGGGTGTATGTCGCAAATCCAGCCCATATATGTGTAGTCGATTACCCCATTCGTCAAAATCTTTTTCCCTGGAATACCTTAACGATGCATCGACAGGAAAGCGGGTGGTTGCAATAACCGTGGCACCGGCCCTTAGCATCATCAACGTTGCCTGATAACCGATTTTCAGACGTGATCCGGTTATCAGGGCAACTTGTCCCTTTAGATCCGCTGTCTGGAAACGTTTCTGATAATTCAGTCGTGCGCAGCTGGGACACATGGTATCATAAAAGAAATGCAGTCGGGTAAACGCTGCTTTGCAGACGTAACAGTTTCGGGGCGACTGCAATTCCAACTTCTCTTTTGATTTTACGAAAGGCTTTTTTGCGTTGTTTTAACTGGTGCCTTTTGCGCAGGCAGAAAGCATTATTCAGATGACAAAGCAGGAAAAAGTCGGGGAAATGATCCCGCTGGTTGAAAACCATGACCTTGAGGGTGGGATGGCGCTATTAAGAGAAGCTCAGGAAAAGCTGAAAACCCTGTCTCCGACCATCCTGTCCCCGGTGCCTGGTGTCCCCTTATACCCGACAAATATTCTGTCTGGCGTGTTTGGG
>JAGTUY010000172.1 GCA_018224455.1 Desulfosarcina sp. | reverse complement strand
TCATCATCTGCTGTCTGGGGTGGATCGTGCCCGCACCGTCAGGCGCACTGACCGTGGAAGAGATCCTGCTGCTCAAACAAAACGGGGTTTCCGAGGAGACCATTCAGATGATGCTTCAAAACGAAATACAGGCCCGCTCCCTGCAAAACAGCGCTGCAGGCCAGACCATGGGCATTCAAACCATTACCAGGCCGGATGGCCGATCGGCCATTGTCTATTCCACCGGAGTCGGTGATCAGGACGCCCGCGACGCAGAGGAGCGCCTGAGGGAGGAACATGCCTGGGAAATGCTGCGTCACATCATCGTGGACACGCGGCCGACAGATGACTGAGGTCGGAGGTCAGAGGCCGAACATCGGCCATCCGTCCTCAGTCTTCCGTCTTCCGCCCTCCGTCTTCCGATACCCGCGCAACCATTCGTTTCAGACGCCGTTCAAACCCGGCCAGTTCATCGGCCATCCTTCGGCTCAGGTTCCGGGCGGTTTCAAACTGCCCCTGTTCCGCCAGCAGTTCCAGTTGCTGTGCCGCATCCGCCGCACCATCGACCTGGAAATTGCGGGCCATCCCTTTCAGGGAGTGAGCCGTCCGGCTCAACAACGCACCATCTTCGTCGGCGATGGCTTTTTTCAGCATCTCCACCATGGGCGGATAGTCGGTGATGAACATGTCGGCGACATCCATGAAAAATGTACCGTCATTGTTGAACGCCTCAAGAAGCGCGGCCAGTTCGTCGGCATCATCCACCGATTCCAAGGGTTCGACCGCTGAGGCGGATCCCGCTTCACGCGCTGGAATGGGCACCACCCGGTAGATGGCTTCCAGAAGCGTGGAAGCAGAAATAGGCTTGGACACATAATCGTCCATACCGGCTTCAATGCATCGCTCCCGGTCGCCGCGCATGGCGTGAGCCGTCATGGCGATGATAGGCACGTGGCGGTCGGTTTGCTTTTGCTGTTCGCGGATCCTTGTCGTAGCGGTAAGGCCGTCCATCTCAGGCATTTGAACGTCCATCAGCACGAGATCGAAATCCTGCTCGCCCATGGCGTCGATAGCCAACCGACCATTGTCGACAATGGTGGTCCGGCATTGCCAGCTGTCCAGCAGTCGCCGAATATACTTCTGGTTGAAGGGTGTGTCTTCGGCAACGAGAATGTTGAGCGGCGGCAGTGAGGCGTCCCGGCCGGCGCGGCCTCTTTCCAACGACTTTTCAACCGGCTTCTTCTCCAAGGAAAGGGCCTTGATGATGGCATCCAGCAGATCCGACGGGCGGATGGGCTTGGTCACCGCTACGCCCATGTCCGCGTCATCGAACCCGGCCGTCGCTTTGGCGCTGGTGGTGGTGAGCATCATGATGATCCGTGTAGACCCCCCGGCCGCTCCCTTGAGCCGCTGGACCAATGACCGGGCACCCGACTGCGGCAAACCGGAATCGATCAGGGCCAGATCAAAACCGACACCGCCTTTTTTCAGCAATGCGTTTCCCACGGCTGCCGATCCTGCGGGTTTCGGAAACATTTTCCAGCTGGTCAGCATCTCGCACAATATTTTCAGGTTGGTGGCATTGTCATCGACAACCAGTATTCGCAAGCCGCTCAGATCGATCTCATCCGACACCTCGGCGCCGGCCGTTTTCTTGGCATCCACGTCGAAGGCGACTGTGAAATGAAAAATACTGCCCTTTCCCAGTACGCTCTTGACGCCGATCTGCCCCCCCATCAGGTTGACCAGTTGCGCAGATACCGCCAGCCCGAGACCCGTGCCGCCGTATTTTCGAGAGGTGCTGCCGTCGGCCTGTCGGAACGCCTCGAAAATAAGGACCTGCTTGCCGGCGGCAATTCCCACCCCGGTGTCCTGAACGGCCACGTGAAGCATCAGCCGGTTGCCGTCCCGGGACCTGCATCGGGCAAAAACGATAATTTCACCCGAATCGGTGAACTTGAGTGCGTTGCCGATCAGGTTGAGGAGCACCTGGCGAAACCGGTGGGGGTCGCCCACCAGTCGATCCGGCACGTCGGGCGCCACCCGGTATGCCAACTCCAGATGTTTCTCATGGGCCTTGACGGCCAGGATCTTGAGCGCCTCTCCCAAAAAGTCTCTCAGGTTGAACGGGGATCGTTCCAGTTCCAGCTTGCCCGCTTCGATTTTTGAGAAATCGAGGATATCGTTAATGACCGACAGCAGGGCATAAGCGGCGGATTGAACCACCTTGAGATCCTCCCGCTGTTCCCGGGTCAGGGACGAATCCAGCAAAAGTTCCACCAACCCGATGATGGCATTGAGCGGCGTTCGGATCTCATGGCTCATGTTGGCGAGAAATTCGCTTTTCGAACGGCTGGCAGTCTCGGCAGCCATCTTTTCCTGTTTCAGTGCGTCGGCCTGGCGCCGGCGGGTGACGTCCCGCAGAATACCCCGGTAGCCAACCGTCTCCCCGCCGGCACCGGCAATGGGCGACAGGGAGGTTTCCACCCAGCGCCTGGCGCCGTCCTTGCGCACGATGACAAAACCCAGATCTTTTATCGCCTGGTGGGTCCGGTTCACCTTGTCAAAGGCGCCCAGTACCTTTTCCGTTTCCGCCGGGGTGAGGAGCCGTCGATAATCCAACCGCTGCAGCTGTTTTGCTGCGTACCCGGTAATCTTGCGGAAAGAATCATTGAAGATCGTAAACTGGCCGTTGCGATCCATTTCGAAATAGCCGTCTTCGATATTTTCGATGATCAAACGGTGCTTCTCCTCACTGCCGGCCAATGCCTCATAGGCCTTTTGACGCTGGCGGACGGTGTAACCCACGTGGGAACCGAAAATCATGAAAAAACACAGCACCAGCAGCCGGCTCAACACCTCGTTTAATCCAGGGTTGAGAAATGGGTCGATGAAGGCACCGCTTTCGGCGGTAAAAGCAAATATAAGGGAAGCGAATATCCAATAGACAAAGGCCACCCCCAACCCCAAAAGGAGCACCCTGTCCGACAGCTGCAACGCAAGGGTTCTTTTCTTTGGATTGAGAAAGACCCGTTTTCGTTCTCGGGACTTGTCGACCGTATGGATGTCAGCCATTCGTGCGTCGTCGGCGCCCCTCGCTGCCAATCCGAGGGGTTACCCACCTTATTTTTGATTGGCGATTAATCTGTCAGGCAAGGATTTGCTTGATCTTCTGGGCCAGTTGATTCAGGTTGTATGGTTTTTGAATAAACCCGTCACAGCCTCGCTTGAGAATGGATTCGGCCTGCCCCTCGATACTGTATCCGGAGGAGAGGATCACGCGGACGTCCGGGCGCATGGCTTTGATGCGGTCATAGACAATCTCCCCGCTCAGATCCGGCATAATCAGATCCAGGATCAGCAGTTTAATACGATCCTTGTTTTCATCGAATATGCGAAGGGCTTCATTGCCACCATTGGCGAGCAGGACTTCGTAGCCGAGTTCATTGAGCATGGCCTTGTCTGCATTGAGGATGTATTCTTCATCGTCCACAACGAGAATCGTCCCCGACCCTTTTTCAGGACGTTTGCCGGAAACGATGACCCGCGGTTTATTCTTTTCCTTGGGCCGTTGAAGGATTCTTGCCGCAGGGAGATAGATCGAGAACGTGGATCCCCTGCCGACCTGGCTGTCCACCGTGATAATACCCTTGTGCTTTTTGATGATTCCAAATACGGAGGCCAGGCCTAAACCGGTGCCCTCGCCCATGGGACGGGTGGTATAGAAGGGCTCGAATATCCGCTGAATACTTTTTTTATCCATCCCCGCTCCGGTATCGGCCACGCTGATTTTCAGGTAGCTTCCCGGGGTCAGGTTGTAAGGTTTAACAAAAGAATCATCCAGGACGACATTGGCTGTAGAAACGGTCAACGTACCCCCACTGGACATGGCGTGCCAGGCGTTGACATAAAGGTCCATCAACGCCAGCTCGATCTGGGCGGCATCCGCTTCCGCCATAACCAGATCCTCTTCCAGGTGCTGCTCGACATGAATTTCTTTTCTGGTCCGGGCAAACATACTGGAAGACTTTTCAACGATATCGTTGACATCCTCCAAACCCAGGGAATAGCGGCCGCCCTTGGCAAAGCTCAGCAGCTGACGGGTCAGTTTGGCGCCGCTGTCGATGCACCGTTCGATGCCCGCCAGTTCGTCGTATGCGGGGTCACCCATCTTTTTATCCTGAATTAAGATGGAGACATTGCCTTGAATCCCCATCAGCAGATTGTTGAAGTTATGCGCAATCCCTCCTGCCAGATTGCCGATTGCATCCATGCGCCGGACATGCTGCAGCTGGTACTCCAGGTCCCGTTGGTCAGTGACATCGGTAATCAGCAGGATGGTGGTGTCCGCCTCCCCCTTTACCGGAAAGCTGCGAATGACAATCTGGCGCCCGTTGAGCTCCAGGGGGCGGGCCAGCCCGACCACCGGCATTTTTTCAGTGTCTCGATTCATCAAGACGTCGATACGGCTTTTGGACGCATCGTCAAACAGATCTTGAGGCTTGGCGGACAGCAGATTTTCTAAAGGGACGGCAAATAACTTCATGGCGGCGGAGTTGGCGTAAACCACGCGTCCGGTATACACTTCGACGATCCCCTCGTTCATGCTCTCCAATATGGTTTCCAGGTGTCGGTTGCGCCCCAGCAGTTCCTTGGTCATGCGTCGGGCGTAAACCGGGATGCCGTTGACCGAGGCAATGCCCAGAATTTCGTGTTCTGAGATCAGCTTTGACGGATTATTGGAATCCTTGATGGCCGCCAGCACATGCTTGCCCATCTGGCCGAAAGGTCCCTTGGCGATGCAGGCGTTCACGCCGATTTTCCTGAAGTCCAGGTCCATTTCAGCCACGGCGGCGGAGATGATCACCAAGTAGCAATCCTGCATATGTTCCATGGTTCTGATGATCTGGCACAACTTGTCTCCACCGATCTTAGGGATAATCAAGTCCACGAAAACAATGTCCGGTTCGAAGGTGGTCAGCAGGCTCAATGCACTCAGGCCGTCTTCGCAGGTTTTGACTTCATGGCCTTCACCATCCAGCAGATTGGACAGGAATTTTAAAATCATTCGGTTGTCGTCGACCACCAGTATTTTCTTTTTCATGGATGGTTATCCTCTGTGCGTACCTCAGGAAGTGGCATCGGCAACGCAATCAACCTCAACGGACCGGAACCGCTTGCTGGATAATATTCTTTCAGGTCAGCCGATTATGCACAGGCAGCCGGTGACGGTCAAGCAAATTGTGGCCGTGCTGGAACCGATGCCTGCACCGCTTTTTAATTGACAGTTTTTCTCTGTCCCTTTAAATAATATGGATCATATCCCGAAAACGGCAGCCCGGTCGACACGTTCGCATCTTGCCACCCGGTTCGACAGATGGACGCTTGACCCATGGACGTTCAATCGATTGGTTTTGCATAAACGGAGGTCAACCCGATGCGCCCACGGCTGCTCGAACACCTGGCCGGTGAAATCGACACGTTAAAAGACAACGGACTCTACAAAGATGAGCGGGTGATCGTCTCCGCCCAGCAGGCCGCCATTACGGTCGACAGTGGAAAAACAGTCCTTAATTTTTGCGCCAACAACTATCTGGGGCTGTCCAACCATCCGCGATTGGTGGAGAAGGCACAGGCGGCACTTTCCGCCTACGGCTTCGGTATGTCCTCCGTTCGCTTCATATGCGGCACCCAGGCGATCCACAAGACCCTGGAAGAAAGAATCAGCGCCTTTCTGGGAACCGAAGACACCATTTTATACAGTTCCTGCTTTGACGCCAACGGCGGCCTTTTCGAGACCCTGCTGGACGAGAACGACGCGGTGATCAGTGACGCCCTGAACCACGCCAGCATCATCGACGGCGTCCGCCTGTGCAAGGCCCGACGCCTGCGCTACCGGAACAACGACATGGCAGATTTAGAGCTGCAGCTTAAAGCAGCCGCCGAATGCCGCTTCCGCCTCATCGCCACCGATGGGGTCTTTTCCATGGACGGCATCATTGCCAATCTGAAAGGCATCTGCGACCTGGCGGACCACTACGATGCCCTGGTGATGGTGGACGACTCCCACGCCGTCGGCTTTGTCGGTGATCACGGCCGGGGGACGCCCGAGTACTGCGGTGTGTCCGACCGGGTGGATATTATTACCGGCACCCTGGGCAAGGCACTCGGCGGCGCTTCGGGTGGGTACACCTCCGGCCGCAAGGAAATCGTCGCTTGGCTGCGGCAGCGCTCCCGACCATACCTGTTTTCCAACTCCCTGGCACCGGTCATCACCGCCACCTCTATTGCCGTGCTGGACTTGCTCGAGGAGCGTCCGGACCTGCTGGTTCGACTCAAAGAGAACAGCCAGTATTTCAGGCAGGGCATGCAAGCAGCCGGATTCACACTGGTTCCCGGCCACCATCCTATCATTCCGGTGATGCTGGGAGACGCGGTGCTGGCTCAGAAAGTAGCAGCGCGGATGCTTGACGAAGGCATTTACGTGGTAGGATTCAGCTTCCCGGTGGTGCCGAAGGGCCAGGCCCGCATCCGCACCCAGATGTCCGCCGCCCACACCCGTGAGCACCTGGACCAGGCAATTGCGGCCTTTATCAAGGTGGGCAAAGCACTCGACGTCATCCATTAGGACAAAAAAGCAGGTGATCGCATGGAAACGATGAAAGCCATCGTCAAGCTGAAACCCGCAACCGGGATTTGGATGGACCACGTGCCTTTCCCGAGCATCAGCCACAACGACGTGTTGATCAAGGTGGTCAAGACCGCCATCTGCGGAACGGACATTCATATTTACAATTGGGATGCATGGTCCCAAAAAACCATTCCCGTACCGATGACCATCGGCCACGAAGTCGTGGGCGTCATTTCCGAAATCGGCAGTGAAGTCAGGGGACTGAAAGAGGGGGACCGGGTGTCGGCTGAAGGCCACATCACCTGCGGTCATTGCCGAAACTGCCGGGCCGGCAAGCGGCACCTGTGCCGCAACACCATTGGTGTGGGGGTCAACCGACCCGGCTGCTTCGCCGAGTACATCAGCGTGCCGGCATCCAATGTGTTTCGGGTGCCGGACACCATCGACAACGATATTGCCGCCATCATGGACCCGTTTGGCAATGCCGCCCACACCGCCCTCTCCTTCGATCTGGTGGGTGAAGACGTACTGATCACGGGTGCCGGCCCCATCGGCATCATGGCCGTGGCCATCGCCCGCCACGTGGGGGCCCGGCATGTAGTGATCACCGATGTCAATGACTATCGACTGCAGATTGCCGCCCGTATGGGAGCTACCGCAGCCATCAACGTGACCCAAACGACCATTGCCGACACGGTAAGGCAGTTGGGCATGAAGGAGGGATTCGATGTTGGCCTGGAAATGTCCGGCAACATACAGGCCTTCAGGGACATGCTCCAGGCCATGAACTATGGCGGACAGATCGCCCTTCTGGGCATCCCGGCCGGCGAGGTCCCTTTAGACTTGACCCAGATCATCTTCAAGGGGTTGAAGATCAAAGGCATTTACGGCCGTGAGATGTTCGAGACCTGGTACAAGATGACCAGTATGCTCCAGAGCAACCTGGATATTTCGCAGGTCATCACCCACCGGTTCGGGGTGGACAGCTTCCAGCAGGCTTTCGATGTGATGCACTCCGGTCGGTCGGGCAAGGTGATCATGGACTGGGCATAGTGTCCATCCACAAAAGGCATCTTTCGGCCCAGGCCCGTGTTCTCCCGATTTTAAAATCCTCAACGTAGCGCTGCTACGCCTCCGGTTCTAAAATCGCTGCGGCCTTGGCCTGAACCAAAATCTACCCTTTGTGAACAGACACTGGTTTGGTAGATTAAAATATAGGTAGTCGGACAATGATTGATGAAAAGGGCAACGGCCGGGAAATTCCCCGGCCGTTGCCCTTTTCATTTGTGCCTCGCTCGCGGCAGGAGGCCATACCACCAATCCCAAAATTCCGAAATTTCTCAATCCATCAGTTAATTTGTCCTATTTTTCTCCGCCGTACTGCCGCCGTTTGTTCTCAGTTTTTTGATTAACGGCGCCACGTCTTACCCTTTGATCACCCGGGGTGTCAGCATCTGGTGCTGGGGGCAGATCGATTTCGGGTTCTGGTAGACACAGCCAGCGAAGGCGGCCAGGTAACGCCTGATTTCCGACATTTTGACCACCTCATCCACAAAACCCTTGCGGGCACAGTAGCTCGGCCGGGAATAGTCGTGGTACTCCTGGGCCATCTGGTTCATCTTGTCAATGACCGGCTGCAGGGGTTTGCCGGCACCCTTCTCTTTGACCAGGCGTCGTGAAAAACTGGCGGCGGCGGCCGTCTCCCCGTGCATCACGTATATTTCCGTCGTGGGCACGCCAAGGGTCAGGGCGTTGTGCCGGTTGGCCGTGGGGCCGCCCATCACATAATGGGCGGCGGCGGTGCCTTTGCGCAGCACCATCAGCAGCTGGGGGACGTCGGTGGATTGGATCGAGTAGATCAAGGACTGGCCCAGGCCCAGTAATTCGGCTTTTTCGGCGATATCGCCCACATCGATACCGGACGTGTCCTGGAACCAGATGATGGGCACCCGGTCGCGGCCGCACAGGGTCACAAATTCGTTCATCTTGATCAGGCCCTGACGGTAGAGCTTACCGCCGATGCCGGGGTAATCGGCGTATTCCGGGTAGCCTTCGCCCAGCCACCCCTGACGGTTGCCGATGACGCCCATCAGATAGCCGTCGATTTTAACCAGTCCCGTGTAAATCTCGGGACCGTAGCCCGGCTTGAATTCCAAATGCTCGCTGCCATCGACGATGCGGGCCAGCACCTGGTCGAAGTCGTAGATCTGTTTCTGGTTAAAGGGAACCAGACTGTAAATATCCTCGGCTGGGAAAAGGGGCGCTTTGGGTTCGGCCACCCGGAAGAACTTGGGGTTATAAGCCGGGATGTCCTTCATGTAATCCTTGATGCCGTCGAGCACCTGGGATTCCTCCTCGTAGACATAACGGAAAAAGCCCGTGCCGTCGTAGTGGACATCCACGGACCCCGGCGGTTTGGCTTTAAATTGTTTGGCCGCATTGATCAGGGCCTCGGCCCCCGCTTCGTCGAAAAAACCCTTTGGCGACATGCCGCTGAGGATGCCGCCGCCGCCCACGGCCATGTTGCAGTCCTTGTGGGCGAACAGGACCGTCGGGCTGATGGCCTGGTATCCGCCGCCGGCCGGATTGGTACCATAGATGGCGGCCAGAATCGGAATGCCTTCCTGATTCAATTCCGCGTGACGGAAAAAAGTGGTGCCGCCACCACGCCGATCGGCATAAAACTTTTCCTGCTCAGTCAGCTTCACCCCGCTGCAGTGGACCAGCCAGACCAGGGGAATATTCAAGCGTTTGGAAAGGTCGGTGACCCGCAGGATATTTTCGTATTGTCCGGGCAGCCAGGCACCAGCCATCACCTTGTTGTCGAAACCGATGATCACGGCCCAACGCCCGGAAATTTTGCCGAGACCGTCCACCACGTTGGTGGTGCCCTCTTCGTTGTCCTCCGGGTTATAGAGGGTGTGCAGGGGGCACCAGGTACCGGGATCCACCAGATAGTTCAGCCGCTGCCATACCGTCATCTGGCCGCGGGCATTGATTTTTTCTTCGGAAAAACCGGCTTGTTTGACCTTCTCCATCTCCTTTTTCAGCTGGGCTTCAACCTCTCTGATCTGCTTGACGTTTGCTTCGGCGCTCTTGATCTGTCCGGCATTCATCTCTCGCCCGAAAACCGGCATTTTCTCAAAATACGGTCTCATGGTTTCACTCCCGAATCGGTTTAAATGTTAACTCATTCATCTACGACAGGCCATTGGCCCTTTTCTATCAACACATCCCTGAGCACCTTCAATGCGCTGTTTACCGTAGGGATGCCGCCGTAGGTAAAGGTCTGGAAAATCACCTCGGCAACTTCCTTGGATGTACAGCCCACATTCAATGCCGCCTGAATGTGCAGCTTGAGCTCTTCCGGCCGTGACAGCACAGTCAATACAGCCACCGTCACCAGCTGCCGCGTCGGATGGGGAATCTTCTCCCGGGCATACAGCTTGCCGGTGATAAAAAGGGATAGCTCCTTTCCCAGATCCTTATCAAAGGCCCGCCACAGTTCGAAGGGTTTTTCTCCATCGATCCCTCTAAAGTAAAGGGCTCCGGTCGCTTTTGTTTTTTCAATAAGTTCGTCACTCACAGATCTGTCCTTTCAATGTCCAATTCAGAAATGAGCAATTTTTTCGTCGAGCAAGGCCGCACAGGGGTTTACGGTGAGGCGTACTGGTCGTACGCCGCAGCCGGAAACCCGCGGAGAACGCCGCTCGGCGGAAAAAGGGCCATTTCTGGATGGACATTTAGCGGTTGGCTTTGCGATACCCCAACTGGTCCAGGGCGATGATCCACTTGCAGATGTTGGCCGACCCTTCCACCATGTAATACGTCGGCGTGTCCCGGTATAACCGCGCCACCGGATACTCGGTCGAGT
>JAGTUY010000171.1 GCA_018224455.1 Desulfosarcina sp. | reverse complement strand
TTGATCGGCAACCAAAACATCCTGGCCCCGCCGCGTATCGCCGGACGCCTGGTGCTTTTAATGGATACGTTGAAACAGTCCAAGGACTTCCGCAAGGCCTGGGTTTACAATCCGGGACAACGGCGCGTCAGGCGCGCACCCCATATCGCTTTCGACAATCCCAAGTCCGGTGGGGATGGCCTTGCCACCAACGATCAGTTCGATATGTGGAGCGGCAGTCCGGAGCGTTACGACTGGAAGATGATCGGAAAAAAAGAGATCTACGTGCCCTACAACGGTTATAAACTTCATAGTGACAAGCTGAAATACAATGAGATCCTGACCCCTCTGCATATGAACCCAGATGTGCTGCGCTATGAGTTACACCGGGTGTGGATCGTGGAGGGTACCTTGAAGGAGGGAATGCGGCACATCTATAAGAAGCGGGTGCATTACTTTGATGAAGACTCATGGCATATGATGGCGGGTGATTTCTACGACAACCGGGACCAGCTCTGGCGCCTCTCCGAAGGGTGGACGATGAATTTTTGGGAAGTGCCGGCCTTTAACTACATTGTGGAATGCGTCATGGATCTTCAGTCCGGACGCTATCTCGCCTATCTCTTAAACAACGAGGAAAAAGATGAATGGATCATGAACCCAAACTTTAGCCCCAATGAGTTCACCACGGGTGAGTTGCGCAGAAAAGGCATTAGATAGAGCAGGGTGGTTCGATCTCTATTTCATCAAGTTGGAGAAAGTGTAATGAAATTATACCTGCTTATTACCGGCCCGAAGGTTTGGGCCGGTAAGGCCACTCCGGTTTTTTTCGTGGTGCTTGCTTTTTTGCTCGGGTCCGCCATTGGTGCCGGCGCGGAAACCAGTTCGTCCCTGTTGTCGCCGTTGGCCTCCAGCGCACTGTTGCTGGATGCCGTTTCGAAGGACGGACGGATTTGTGCCGTGGGGGAACGCGGCCACGTGCTCCTCTCTTTGGACGACGGCCGAAACTGGCGTCAGGTGCAGGTCCCCACCCGTGAGACACTGACCGGCCTCACCTTGCTCGACAATCGGTTGGGCTGGGTCGTCGGTCACGACGCGGTCATTTTGAGAACGCGTGATGACGGTGAGCACTGGGAAAAGGTATACGACGCACCGGATGATGATCGCCCCCTCTTCGATGTGTGGTTCCAAAACGAACGTCGGGGGTTCGCCATCGGTGCCTACGGCCTGTGCCTGCGGACCCTCGACGGCGGCGATAGCTGGCAGCCGGTAATCGTTTCAGAGGAAGAGGAATGGCACCTGTACCACATGGCCAGTTCCACCAACGGTCATCTCTATATTGCCGCCGAATCCGGACAGATCTATCGTTCCGATGATAACGGCGATTCCTGGATCACGCTGCCTTCCCCTTACGATGGTTCCTTTTTCGGGGTTTTGCCTTTAGAGGGCGATGTTGTGTTGATATTCGGGTTGAGGGGGCATGTTTTCCGTTCGGAGGATGCCGGTACCAACTGGCAGCGCTTATCAACCGGCACCGTCGCCACCCTGGCAGACGGTGTCAAACTCACCGACGGCCGGATTCTGCTGGCAGGCCTTGCCGGAACCGTGCTGGTCGGCAAAGAACAAAACAGCGGCTTCGCTGCGATCCCCGGCCCCGGGCGTCGCGGCATCTGGGCCGTAATTGAGACAGAGGAAGGGGGGCTGATCTGTTTCGGAGAGGGGGGCGCCACACGGCTGGCACTTGAAAAATAGTCAGCGCCAAAACCTGCGGCCTCCATCTTCATTCCCTTCAACGCTAGACCAAAAAGTAAAGGTTGATTAATGATGTCATCGGCCATTTCTATTCTTGAGCAGTTGATCTTTCGCAACCGCCGGCTGGTGATCGGCCTGTTTATTGTTATGACCGTTCTCATGGTGGCAAGTGCCTCAAGGCTGCGCATCGACGCCGGCTTTGACAAGCTTCTGCCCTTGAAACACGATTATATGAAGGTGTTCGCGCAATATCGAGGTGATTTCGGTGGCGCCAACCGGGTCCTGGTCGCACTGGTGGTCCAAGAGGGGGAGATCTTTACACCGGAATTCTTCGCCGCCTTGGAATCGGCGACGAACGCTGTCTTTTTTATGCCGGGAGTCGATCGCAGCCGGGTTTCGTCCCTCTTCACTCCCAATGTGACTTATTCAGAGGTTGTGGAAGACGGCTTTGTCGGCGGCAATGTGGTGCCATCTGATTTTACAGCGATACCGGAAAAACTGGATCAGGTACGAAAAAACATTCTGGCTTCCCAGTACATGGGGCGTTTGGTGGCCAACGACTTCTCCGGGGCCATGATCAGTGCCGAACTGATGGAGGTGGATCCGAGCACGGGCAAGAAGCTGGACGTGGTAAAGGTTGCCAAGGCGCTGGAGAAGATCCGCGCTACATACAGCAATGGGCAGATCAATGTTCACATCATCGGATTTGCAAAGATTATCGGCGATATGGCCGAAGGTGCCGCCCGGGTGGTACTCTTTTTCGGAATTACCTTTATCGTAACAGCAATCATGGTCCTGCTTTTCACCTCTTCCGTGCGAAGGACCTTGTTGCCGCTGGGGTGCTCGATGATTGCAGTGATCTGGCAGCTTGGTCTCCTGCCGGTATTGGGATACGGTATCGATCCAATGGGTATCCTGGTACCCTTTCTTGTTTTTGCCATTGCCGTGAGCCATGGCGTCCAGATGGTCACCGCCAACCGTGCCGAAGTCTTTGCAGGGGCCGCGCCATTGGAAGCGGCAAGGGCATCTTTTCGGCGGCTGCTGGT
>JAGTUY010000170.1 GCA_018224455.1 Desulfosarcina sp. | reverse complement strand
TCTAAAGCGATTCATGATTCATCATACAGCTTGCGGATCATAGGTCTATCGCATGGGTTGCGACGTTCGGGGTCGATCGTGTTGCGGACAACATTGAAAAAGAAAGAGCGTTGGGAAACCCAGCCCGGCTGGCTGCCACCCACGCGGCGGTGAAGGAGCCGGTTGAGGAAGAAGGCTGAAAGGAGGCCAAATCAGAGTGAAACGAATAAATAAGCTGATGATGCGCCCACGACGATTGGCAGAGGATGGATCGATTTTCTAATGTGAAGATCATTCTACTTCTACTTGCCCTCCGGATCAGCAACCCATTTTTTATCAGTGACGTCTTCAAAGGAATACGTGTGACAAAATTCCATCGCATATATTGATTAACATCAATGAAAATTGTTCCATGAGATATGCTCATCAAATCCCATTCCGCTGAACCGTTCAAGCGCCGCGCGATCCACCAACCCGCCATCACCCTGTCTGGTCAATAGCAGTCGAAGGCGATGGATATCCGTAGTATCCTTTACTGCTTCAAGCCATGCCTTGGGGTCGTCACGGAGTTTTTCAAGGCCCGGGAGGTTGTACTCCTTTTGGCGGAAAAAAAATGCATATCGCGGGATTGAGTGACCAGAGAACTCAGTGTGGTTTTCGATTGTTGTCTGTTTTCGGTCTTCGGTTATCCGACATCTGTTCGTCGGGCCGCGACGGCCACCCAGCCCTCTTTTTCAATCACCTCAACAACGGCTAAACCCTTTTCCTTCAGGCCCGAAAGCACGATCTTTTTTTTGGCCGTGATAATACCGGAACAGACCAACCGCCCGTTTTCCTTCATCACCGCTTTTACGTCCGGCAGCAGGTCCAGGATAACCTCGGCCAGGATGTTGGCGGCCACCAGATCGAAGGTTTGACGCACATCATCCACGAGGTTGCCAGTGGTGAGCGTGAATGAATCGATGTGGTTGGCCAACAGGTTTTTCTCGGCCACGCGCACGGCCACCTCGTCGTTGTCCACGCCGCAGACGATTCCTGCACCCAGTTTGGCGGCGGCGATCATCAGGATGCCCGATCCGATGCCCACGTCCAGGAAGGCGTCGCCGGGCTTGAGAAGGGTCTGGATCATGCGAATGCACAGGGCTGTGGTGGCATGGGTGCCGGTGCCAAAGGCCATTCCTGGGTCGATTTCCAGGATGATCTCTTGCGGTCCGGCAGGGTACTCCCGCCAGGTGGGCTTGACCACGATCGTGTCGGTAATCTTCTCCGGCCAGAAGTACTCTTTCCAGGCCTCGGCCCAGTCCTGCTCGTCGATGCGGGTGTATTCAACACAGGTGTTGATGCGGGCGATGCGCGCCAGCCGCCGCAGTGCCGCTTCGAGGGATTTGCACTTATCGCCCGAACCTAGCGTGTCTGCAAAATAGCCCGTGACGCCGGGCGTTTTCGGGGGGGGGACGGCATCTTCACCCCAGTCCTGCTCTGGATCCACGTCCGGGTCGTCCACAACGACGCCCTTCAGGTCCAGATCGTAGAAGATATCAGCCACGAGGTCTGTTGCCAGAGATCCGTCCGGGCTGTCGATGGTCACTTTTGCGGCAATCCATTTCATGACGGTTCCATAATAAGTCTGATATCTGTGTTGCGCTTTATCCCTCGTCACTGCGGCGGACGTCAGGTGTGCCTCATTTATGGCGCGATTTTCTTGGCTGCCCCAGCCAGACTTACTTGAAAGCGCTCCTTCGACGGGTTGAAATAGCCGTATTGCAGATCGGGAAAGCGCTTGCGGATCATCTGCAGCAGCGGCGCCATTCCCACGGGCGGGCCGAGGGGGGTGACGGTGTTCATTGCCTGGAGATAACGCTGGGGATCAAAGTTGAGATTGCGCCATTGAATTTGGTGCACCGGGTGCTTTTCCAAAAAGACAAACAGCGCCGCCGCTTCTTCGGGGCTGTCGGTAAAGCCCGGACAGTTCAGGTAGTTAATGGCCACGTGTCTGCCTTTGGCGATGGCCAGGTCGATGCTTTCCACGACTTGTGAAAAGCGATATCCCTTGGGACGAAAATAGGCGGTGTAGCAGGCTTCCCGAACCGAATTCATGCTCACACGCAGGCTGTCCAGTCCGGCATCCAGAAGCGGTGCCAGCCGATGCGGCAGGCTGGCGTTGGTGTTCAGGTTGATGGTCCCCAGTGCCGTTTTTTCACGGATCCGGGCAATTGCCGGGCCGATGGTTCCGGCCGCCATGAGCGGATCACCTTCGCATCCTTGACCGAAGCTCACCACGCTTTTTTCTACGCGCGCAATGTGGGCCAGGGCCACGTCGACGATCTCTTCAACCGACGGGGTGAAGGCGATGCGGTTCTGACTGCTGGTTAACCGATCGTTATGCTGCAGGGAGATGCAGCCCAGGCAACGGGCATTGCAGGTGCGCGAGGTGGGCAGGGGCGCCTCGTAACGGCCTAGGAAGAAATTCTTGCCTGCCGGGCAGCCGTATGTCAATGCGCAGTGCTCCAGATGCCTTACCAGCCGGTTGTCCGGCAACTGCCTTCGCATCTGTTCGACGCCGGACACGATGTTTTCCCTGAGCATCCGGCGCAGGTCCTGGCGGGGTTCCGTATCCACCACGATGCCTGCCGATCTGAATCCCGGACCCTGCCAGCCTGCCGCACCATAGGAAAACAGGGGTAGAATGGCGGCGCCGGGGCGCTCTTCGTAGGCGCAGGTTCGGGTCAGTACCACGCCGGGAGAGTTAAAGGCCGCCACCGGAAAAATTCGTTCGCCCGGTGCGTAGGGGTTACGTTCGACAGGCCCTATTTGCCCGGTTTCCAGATCCATGACCACGGGCACCCGGTCCGGCAGGAACATCAATTCACTGCCGTAAGGCAATTCAATGGTGTCTTCCGTGGTCATGGGCGACAGCACCTGTCCGTCGGCACCCACGGCGGCAAATCCTTCCAGGTCGAAGATCTCACCATTTTCATTGGCCACCACGGCAACCAGCAGGCCCGGCTTTTTGCTTTGCTCAGGTTTTCTTTTTCCGGACGATCGTTGCGGTCTTTTCATGGCTTGGCCTTTTGGTCCGGCAAACGATACAGTGTCGCCAGCCGCCCTGGTGCAACACCGGCAAGAATGCCGACGGCAAGAATGGTATTGATCATCGTGGTTCGCATTGGCCCCAGGCGCCGCCACCGTCGGCCGGAGGTGACGGCTGCGGCCGGAGCCATGGCGATGCGACCTTGGCGGGCCATCCGGCGAACCAGGAAGAGGTCTTCGGCGATGGGTACATCGGCAAATCCGCCAATCGCGGCGAAATCGCGTTGGCGCAGGAACAACCCCTGGTCGCCGTAAGGCAGGTTGAGCCAGCCGGCACGCAGGTTGGTGAAAAAGGCGATCCATCGCATGGCTGGCATCTGGAGGTCGGTTGCAAAGCGAAACGCCCCCAGTCGGGTGCGCCGGTCCAGCAGGGTTTCGAACACATGATCCACATAATTGCGAGGCAGCCGCGTGTCCGCGTGGAGAAACAGCAGCACCTCGCCTCGTGCGGCGGCCGCTCCCCGGTTTTGCTGGCCGGCCCGGCCCGGCCGACCCGCGACGATGCGGGCACCGAGGGCGCTGGCAATTTGCACGGTGCGGTCGGTGCTGCCACCGTCGGAGACGATGATTTCCGCATCGGGGGATGCGGCGGCGGCCAGGGTTCGGGGCATCTGTTGCGCTTCATCGATCGCGGGAATGATCACCGACAGATAGGGTGGCGGCACATGATCGCTGCCCCATTCCCGGGCCAAATCGTCCGGCGTGTCCAAATCGTTCAGCGGCGCCAGCAAATGGGACGTCATTCCTTTTTTCCGGGCCACGGCCAGGGACTTTTCCAATACATCCGGTTGGCTCCACACGATGCCGGCGAAGATGTTTGCGGGTTTTGCCATGCCCACCAGCCAATAGCCGCCATCGATGCTTGGTCCAAACACCAGGTCCTTTTCATGCAGCGCGCTGAAGGCCTCCGCCAACATTTCAGCCGTCAGTCCGGGAATGTCCGTCCCAACCAGGACCACCCGACGGGCACCGACATCAAACGCGCGCTGCATGGCCAGGTGCATGCGACGGCCCAGGTCTCCGGCGGCCTGGGCCAGATAACGGATTGGCCTGCCGCCCAACCATCGGCAAAGCTGTTGCGCATTGCCGCCGTCATGGCAAAACACCAACCGGGCTCCGATCCGCATCGCCGCCTGGCGTGCGGTGGCCACGGTTTTTTCGGCCAGTCGTTGCTGAAGTGCCGCGGCACCGGCCGGCCCTAAGGCCGGGATCAGGCGGGTTTTGGTCATTCCGACCCGTGGGTATCGGCCGAAAACGATCAAATGGGCAGGGTCGGCTGAACTTAACACAGTTCTCCTGAAAGGCGTCGGCTTGGTAAACAGGTGTCTGTATGGACAATATGCCTGTTTAATCTATCATATCGAGCGGTCAAAGTACATCCGATAGCAGGGTGTGGATGGCCCCGCCCCCCCCAACCGGATCTCCAAAAAAGCAGCTTGACCTTGGGATCCTTCGGGATACAGCTCATATCCAGCAGACAGGCTGAAGCTTGTCTTTTCAATTATGGACAGCCTTCACCCGCGATAGCGAGCGCGTTCCTCGCCGCTTGCATCTGGTGGGCAAACAACCCCACCGGCACTTGTGACGCGTGTATGCCCCCCCAAAGGCATGCCCTCAATCGTAACTCATTGATCAAAATAGGTATTCGCTTTACAGCCGTATGAATATGTATTATCTCATTATTGGTGGTGAACCGCGATAAGGCGCGTTTTCCTCGCGGCTTGCCGCGGTGAGGGTTCAATCATAACCCGGTATGACGTAAAGGAACCAAATCATGAGTATGGACAAAAGTGGGTTGAAGCTGCAGCGGGGCACGTTGCTGAGATTTGTAGACGAAGAGAAGGGTGAAATTACCGAAGGGCTTTTTATCGGTCCTGAAGACAACAGCGACTTTGTCGTCGTTCCCTTATCTGAAACAATGCTGCTGAAAAAAGAAGGCGAACGCCTGCACGGCAGATGCCATTTCCAGGGCGATATGGTTGAATTCCGGTCCGCGATTGTGGAAATTATCGACCGACCGGTCCGCCTGTGGCGAATCAAGGTGCCGACGGACGTGAACGCCTTCGATTTGCGCGACCACAAGCGAATTCAATGCTCCGTTTCGGCAAATATCGAAGCCATTCACAGAGGCCAGTTCGTCACGGGGATTATTCGGGATATCAGCAAAGGCGGCGCACGCTGCGTCTTTCAGCGGTCGGAAGAGGCGGAAAACGCGTTTGAAATCGATCAGACGATTACGCTGCGCTGCGCCTTCCCGGGCATTCCGGGAGAACAGTCCAGCGTGGGCACGATTACCGAAATCCTAAAATCGGAAGCGGAGCTGTCCATCGGCATTCAGTTTGCCGAATCGGTCTGGTGGGTGCCGCCCTATCACTGATATAGATAGCATCAACCTACCCCTGACAGGCCACGCCGGCCGTCAGGGCGTTGTCCAGATCATCCACGATATCCTGGATGTCCTCGATGCCCACGCTCAGACGGATGAAATCCGGGGTGACGCCGGCGGCCTGCTGTTCGGCGTCGGAGAGCTGTTCGTGGGTGGTGGAGGCCGGGTGGATCACCAGGCTCTTGGCGTCGCCGATATTGGCCAGATGGCTGAAGAGCTGAAGGCTTTCGATGAATTTGACGGCCGATGCCTGACCCCCCTTGATCCCAAATCCCACCAGCGCCCCCTGTCCCTTGGCGAGATACTTTTCGACCAGGGGGTAGGTTGGAGACGATTCCAGCCCGGGATAACGGACCCATGACACACAGCCATGGTTTTCCAGGAAGCGGGCCACGGCCATGCCGTTTTCCGAGTGGCGCTGCATTCTCAACTGCAGGGTTTCCAGCCCCTGGAGGAACATCCAGGCGTTGAAGGGGCTCATGGCCGCTCCCATATCCCGTAGTCCCAGGACCCGGGCGCGTAGGATAAATGCCAGGTTGCCGAAAGTCTCCACGAATTTCAATCCATGGTAGGCGGGGTCCGGTTCAACGAAATCGGGGAACCGGCCCGACGCGGCCCAGTCGAATGTGCCTGAATCCACGATGATGCCGCCGATGGAGGTGCCGTGGCCGCCGATGAACTTGGTGGCCGAGTGGATCACGATCGCCGCGCCATGGTCGAACGGCCGGGTGAGGTAGGGGGTCGTGACCGTGCTGTCCACCACCAAAGGGATGCCGTGGCGATTGCCAATGGCGGCAATGGGCTCAAGGTCGATGATGTCGAGCTTGGGGTTGCCGATGGTTTCCACGAAAAAGGCTTTGGTTCGATTCGTGACGGCACCCTCCCAGGCATTCAGGTCGTGAGGGGAGACGAAGCGGACGGTGATGCCCAGCTTTTTGAGGGTGTGCGAAAACAGGCTCACCGTACCGCCGTAAAGTTCTGCCGAGGCGACGATCTCGTCGCCGGCCTGGGCCAGGGTCAAAAGGGTCAGCGTCTCCGCCGCCTGGCCGGATGCGACCGCCAGGGCGCCCACCCCGCCTTCCAGCGCCGCCACCCGCTTTTCCAGCACCTCTGTCGTGGGGTTCATGATGCGGGTGTAAATGTTGCCGAACTGACGAAGGCCGAAAAGGTCGGCGGCGTGCTTCGAGCTGTCAAAGGTAAACGAAGATGTCTGGTACAAAGGCACTGCCCGGGAATGGGTGGTGGGGTCCGGCGTGTGGCCGGCATGCACCGCTTGGGTTGCAAAACCTCTTATGAATTCTGTCATGATCGGTTCTCCATGGTTTGGCAGGAAGCTAATTTTAGATGCTGATTTGTCAAGGGGAGCAGGTTCAGGCGGCTTTCATAAAACTTCGAATTTCACGATGAAACGTCTTGTAGGTGATCATCAGGCTTTTGACCTGCTGCTTGTCGGGGAAAAAGTCGTTGAAGACATCCTGATACACATGGTAGGCCAGTCGGTCCACGCCGATGCCTGTATCCACCATCATGGCCACCATGTCGGCCAGGTAAAGGGTGGCGGTGGCCGGGTCGTTCCGCGAGGCGGGGTCGGGCAGGTGGTGGTTTTCGATCATGTACGTCATATGGGAGCTGAAATGCCACTGCTTGGCGATGATACCCCCCAGTGCGGAGTGATCCATGCCCAGCACCGCTTTTTCGGCTTCGACAAAACTCAAGCCTTTTTCGGCCACCAATTTCTGGATCGCCGGAAGCTGTTCGGCCACAAATTCGTGTAGAATGACCTTGCCGATGTCCTTGAGCAGGGCAGCCGTGTAGATGGCCGGAAGACTCATCAGGTCCCGCTGGCTGGCAAGGGTTCTGGCGACCATGGCCACGGCCAGGCTCTGGCGCCACAGGTCTCCCTTGGCCAGGCCATATCCCTTCTGGGAACGCTGCAGGTTGCCGGACAGGTTTTGCGACAGCACCATCTCCACGACCTGCTGCAAGCCCAGCATCGAGACGGCCTGGCTGACGGAATCGACTTTGACCGGCAGCCCCAGGTGGGCGGAGTTGACCGTTTTCAACAGGTTGGCGGTGATGGATGGATCCCGCTCGACCACTTCTACCAAGTCACTCAGTGATGATTCTGGGTCGCCGGCGAGATCGAGAACTTTGTGGATAACCGTGGGAATGGGCTCCAGCCGGCTTACTTTTTTAATTATCTGGGTCAGGCTGTCCATCGTTCATTAATCCTTATCTTCCGGTTTAGGGTGTCGCGCCTGCCATCGCATCTGCTACCCTAAACCATCGGCGTTTTCAGGACAGACATTAGGAAATTTTGAGGTGACGCCATGATTCGTTTTGGTCTTTGTTGCATTTTTCGAGAGGCACCCATTAAATTCCGGCGCACCACGGCCAAGTACCTGCTGTCGCTGTCCGGGGCGGCTCGGGCGACGCATTTGGCGTCTATTTGTATGCACAATGCCGATGCGCTCTACCGTGCATTGGAATTTTGCGCTGACCACGGCATTGGGGCCTTTCGAATCAACAGCCAGATCCTGCCTGTAAAAACCCACCCCGATGCCGGATATGAGCTGCAGGAATTACCGGAGGGAGACCAGATCGTTGCGCGTTTCGAGCAATGTGGGAACTTCAGCCTTAAAAACGGTCTCCGGACGTCCTTTCACCCGGATCAGTTTCTGGTACTCTCTTCGCCGGATGCCGGCGTGGTCAAACGTTCGGTGGCGGATCTGGAATACCATGCCCAGGTGGCCGAATGGGTGGCTGCCGACGTGATCAACATCCACGGCGGTGGGGCATACGGGGACAAGGCAACGGCATTGGAACGCCTGGTCGCGGTTATCAACCATCTCCCCCAGAACGTTAAAAGCCGGCTCACCCTGGAAAACGATGACCGGGTGTATACGCCAGCGGATTTGCTGCCTGTGTGCATGCAAACCGGTGTGGCCCTGGTCTATGATGTCCACCACCACCGCTGCCTGCCCGATGGAAAAAGCGTCGAGGTTATTACGAAAGCGGCGATGTCCACCTGGCATCGTGAGCCGCTTTTTCATCTCTCCAGTCCGCTGAATGGGTGGGAGACGGGACCGTGCCGGCCCCATCACGACTTCATCGATCCGGCTGATTTCCCCGATTGCTGGCGGGATCTGGACATAACGGTGGATGTGGAGGCCAAAGCCAAAGAACTGGCGGTGTTAAAGCTCCTTCGATGGGTGGCTGCTCTTGGTGTTTCTCTGGCCCCTGCTCCTCCAAACCCCGGTCGCCGGACCTGACACTGCAGTGCGGCTACTGTCTGCCGGTGTGCCGGCACGCATTGAGGCTGAGAAACCCATTGGTTGTTCCACGCACGGCCTGAAGCCGTTCATGAAGGTGCTGGGCGCGCAGGCAGAAGGCTTCCAGCTTGGCATTAATGATTTGTGGAAAGGGCGATCCGTCACTTTCAATGGCCAAAAAAGGCAGGGCTTCCATGCCTGCGAGGGCTTCCTGCAGCCGACGATCGCTCGGGGTTGCAGCCAGCTTGTCTTTTGCCGTCATTACCTCGTTCAAAATGGCCTCCGCCATGCGATTGGGCATGCATCCGAATGGACCGATGGCGATCACCCCACAGGTCTTTGAGGCGACTTCGCTCAGCGCGCTTCCAACCGTCAAGATGGCTTCGCCAATGTGATCGGGTGCCATGTGTGGGCGTGCATGGCGGATGATGTCGGGTATGTTGACCACCGGACTGTGCACCAGTCCGGAACGGGCCAGCTTTTGTTTAATCCGGGCTTCGGTTCTTCGCATGGTGCGGCGCTTGAGCGCAAAGCCTATTTCTTTCCACAACGTCATGGAGCCATTGCACGATTGGCATTTGGTTACGAGCCAATCGGTATAGTTTATCCACTCGGCCACCGGTGCACACACGCAAGCAAAGCCCCTTTGGGCCAGTCGCTCGGTAATGTATTGTCTGGAAATACCGTCGCGTCGAGCAAAAATTTCACCCACCAGAGAAATGACCGGCACCGCTTCTACCGGCTGTCTTAGCTCGATCTCCTTGAGCTTTTCGGCAGCACGGTCAAGCTGGTGCTCAACAGCCCCGGGGCGACCGGATTTAATGGCCTGGATCAACAGGACCCACTCGCTATCAAAACGAACCAGGGCCTTTTCCGGATCGGCTGCATTAGCCAGCAGCATGGCGCGTATGTCTTCCATGACATCTGCGATGACGACCGAACGCCAACCCTTGTGGTGGACACGGTTGTTCAGCCCGCCATAGCCGCCTTCCGAATTGAGAGAAAACAGGGCCACGTCTTCAATGGCCCGCTTCTTGATCAGGTCCTCCATGAAAACCTTGTATTGGCCGAACCGGCAGGGTCCGGCTCCGGTGGCCATGAAATAGAGCAGCACCTCATCAGGGCGACGATTTCGCTGCAGATGGTCCAAAAGGGTTCCGGTGGTCAAAAGCAAAGGAAGGCACTCCTTGCATGTGGTGTTTGCCCGTCCCCGTTTGAGTGTGGCTTCGTCCGCCGGTTCAGCAGCTTTACTGTTGATGCCTTCACCTTCAAACACAGCAGCCAGGGCCTCGGAGGAGAGCTTCCCCATGGAGGGGAGCAACAGGGTGACCCGTCGGTCTGTCAAGGGCAGCCAACGGCCGGATGAAGTCCTTACACCGGGCTGGTCCTTTTTGAATTCCGTCTGGGCGGGAACAAACGCTTTTAGCGCCGTTTTGGGCGTGATCGGTGAGCCCAGATGCCGCCAGGCGGTCACCACATCGAGGAAGGCCTCGATGCGCGTCTCCAGCCCGGCATCGGCCGTATGGCTATCCAGCTCAAGGGTCAGGGAAGGTTTTTGCCCCATGATATCACGGAAGTAGGTGATCAAAAACGAATCAGGGCCACAGGAAAAATTGGTGATATAAACGCCGAACAATTGGGGATGGTCAGCCACCAGGCGGGCGGTCCGGATAATTTGCTGACCCATGCCCCAGTACATGTGGCGCCTGGAGAACCCGGTTTCTGTGGGCAGGCAGTCCAGCGGCAGCGTCAGTACCCCTCGTGAGGCCAGTTTTCGGGGGATACCCATGTGGGTTTCCTCCGCACAGGCATTGTAGGGCCGGCCGAAAATGACTGCAGCGATTTTCTGGGGATTTTCCGCCAAAGCCTGCAGGGCTTGTTGACCGATTCTTTTAATCCGGTCGACACACGCGTTCTGGGCGGCAACGGCCCGGTCAAAGGCGTCAGATACCCGCCGATGTGAACCGCCGCCCATTTTTCGTGCGGTTTCCATCAGAGGGGCTCTCGCGGACGCCAAACCGGATTTCAGGTTTAGGACCGGTGACAGCAAACGGTCGGTTGTCATGCCAAGACGCTGCAGGTGCCGGCGAAAGGTCGTTCGTAGGAAGTAGGGTTCTCCTTGAACAAATGGACACAGATCTGAACGAAGTTCAATGCATTCACTGGGAATGGCTTTTACCTGCGGCAGGAACAGAAAATCGGGAGGCGGGTCGAGGCCGATCAGGCGATGGAAAAATCCGTGGGAGAGCTCGGCAGGGTAGCAGAAGGCCCCTCCCCGCTCTGCGATTCCCTCGCGGGACGACGTATCGGGCACCAGGACATCAAACCCCAGGTTGTTGAAAAAGGTGGCATACAGCGGGTAATAGGAGTGAAACAAAAAGCTCCGGTTGATCCCCACGGTGGCGCGCTTTGATCGGGGAGACGGTCCTTTCCGGGGGGTGTTTTCGACATTCAGAACAATATCCTGGCGCTGTTTCACCAAATCCAGGGCATCCGCATCCACCTGGATCTGCTTGTGCAGGTTGTAATAGCGGTTGCAGGCACCGCCGAAGGGAATACTTTTGCCATCGATGCTGACCATGGTGATTTCACAGCCGCGGTCACAGCCGCTGCCACCGGTCCGGCAGGTAAACCGCTTACCGAATTGAGCCTCCCGGTTTTTAAGGGCTTCAAGGTCAAAGGCGGCCGGGGCCATCAAGCCTGCCTTCAGGCGCTTTTTCACTTCCAGGGCCACACCGAAAGCGCCCATCAGCCCCGGCTCGGGGGGTACGATGATGGGTTTTCCCACCAGGGCAGCCATGGCCATGGGAACCGCTCGGTTATAGCAAACACCGCCCTGCATGAAGATTCGACTGCCCACCGGCCGGTTGCCCTTGACACGGTTCGTATAGTTCATGCAAATGGAATAGACCAGGCCGGCGACAATGTCCGCGCGCTGGACGCCTTCGTGAATGGCGTTTTTGATGTCCGAGGCAATGAACGCCGCGCACTGGTCGTTGAAATTGGGTGGATGCTCCCCCCGCAGGGCAATCCTGGCCAGGTCCTGCACGTTTACCCCCAGCGTCTCCTGGGCGGATTCTTCCAGGAAGCTGCCGGTTCCGGCTGAGCATGCTTCGTTCATGGCGTAATCAGAAGCCACACCGGCGGTGATGTGGGTGTACTTGGCGTCCTGGCCGCCGATTTCAAACAGGGTGTCCACGTCCGGATCGAAATGCACCGCCGCCGTGCAGTGGGCGATGATTTCATTGATCACGCCATCGGTGAGGGCGTGCAATCCGGCGATCTGCCGACCGCTGCCGCACACGCCTATCGCGATAATGCGCAATGTAGCCGGGTCCGACGATTGGCTGACCTGGTTTAAAACCGCCCCATAGCACTGTCGGGATGCGGCCACCGGATCACCATTGGTTCTCAAGTAAACCGATGCCAAGAGTGCGTTGTCCGTCTGGCGGAGCAGGACGGCCTTGGTGGTGGTGGATCCGACGTCGAGCCCCAGCAGGCAGAGATCACCATCTTTGGCCGAGGCCCGCCCCATGGATTTGAAGGTCACCTGGTTGCAAAAGGCCTTCAGCGGCTGGAGCCGATCAATGTGGGTGGTGGACTGTGTGAACAGGGACGATTGCCCCGAAAAGGGTCGTGTGGGATGGTCAAGGGCCCAGAGCGCGGCCCCCAGGGCTTCGAAATACGGCGCC
>JAGTUY010000169.1 GCA_018224455.1 Desulfosarcina sp. | reverse complement strand
TTCAATGCCGATTCCGACAGCAGACCCAGGCCTGAGGCCAACCCGTCGAGGCAGTTGTCGGCCAGGCGCTCATCCAAACGCATGATGCGCGCCAACCCCCGGATCTGCCATAACCGGCGGGAACGGGCAAAGCCGTCCACGGCACGGGGCAGGGTGTGCGTCAGGTAAACCGTCCGGTTGTAAGAGGTTTCCAAAGCATAGGTGATGGACAGAAGATCGAGAAAGGCGTGGGCACAGGCCAGGTCCTTTTCTCCGATCAGGGCGGAGAGGCTCTCCAGCGGGGCCTTGAGGGTGTAGGTGCCCTTTTGCAGCATGATCCGGGTGGTTTCCCCGAACCGGTCGGCGAGGTGGTCATCGCCGCAGACCAGCACCGGTACCAGGTGCCGGGCAAAAATAGCGGCCAGGGCAGGACCTCTGGCGGCGGCCGTTTTTACCAGGCGGCGGTATCGGTCCAGATTGACCAGGCGACCGGCCGCCAGCATCCGGCCCATCCCGTCGGCCAGGTCCCGCCCGTAGGAGCGTTCAACGGCCAGGGCTTCAATCACCTCATCCACCACCCGGCTGAGGCGGTGGACGTCCGGAGGGTGATCTGAACCGTTTAGATGGCCGAGCATCCGGTGGGCGGCTTTCGGGTCGGCGACGGCCAGATGGTCCATCAACTCCCGGACCATCCGATCGGTGGCGGTGGGCATGGCCGGATCCATATCACAACAGGTCGTCGATGAGGTCGTTGAGGGTTTCCTGCAGCCGGTCGTCATCGGTCAGCGGCTGGCACAGGGCCGCGGTGCAGGCGCTTTTAAAGGCGATACCCATCCGGATCAGGCTGGCCGCATAAACCAGCAGCCGGGTGGATGCCCCTTCGGTGAGGCCGTATTCCTTGATATTTCGGATCTTCCCGGCCAGGGTCACCAGCCGTGCAGCCGTATCGTTGTCCACATTCCCTTCGACGGCCACGATTCGGGATTCGTCGTCCGGGGCCGGGTAGTCGAAAGTGAGGGCCACGAAGCGCTGGCGGGTGCTTTGCTTGATGTCCTTCAGCACCGACTGGTATCCCGGGTTGTAGGAGATCACCATGAGAAAGTCAGGATGGGCCTGGACCACCTCCCCTTTTTTATCGATGGAGAGGGTTCGGCGGTTGTCCGTCAACGGGTGGATGACCACGGTGGTATCCTTGCGGGCTTCGACCACCTCATCCAGATAGCAGATGGCGCCCATGCGAACGGCCCGGGTCAGGGGGCCGTCCACCCAGACGGTTGCGTCGTTTTTCAACAGGTATCGGCCGATGAGGTCCGAGGCAAACAGGTCTTCGTGGCAGGCCACGGTGATCAAGGGACGCTTGAGCCTAAAGGCCATGTGTTCCACGAAACGGGTCTTTCCACATCCGGTCGGACCTTTGAGCATGACGGGCAGGCGGGCCGATGCCGCGGCTTCGAACATGCGGATCTCGTCGCCGGTGTTCAGGTAAAAGGGTTCGGTGTCGATGGTAAACGGGTTTTTCGAAGCGTGATTTTTCGGCATCAGGTTATCCAACCCAGTTTTGTGTTCGCCGACACCTTGGGTGTCGGCCGGTCGCTTTTAGGGAAGCCATGTATCGGGAATCATTGTTTGACATCACCCGCAGAGCGTATATAGTGGCTCAGCTTTTAACGGCCGGGAACCTCCCCGACAATACGGAGAGTAACATATATTCGATGAACGATAAACTCAACAGCGAGATGCTCCACCATCTGAATCATGACGGCAAACGGATTGTCCTTGTCGGCACCGCTCATGTGTCCAAAGAGAGCGTGGATCTGGTCGAAGCAATTATCAAAGACGTCCAACCCGATACGGTCTGTGTGGAGCTTTGCGAGAGCCGCGCCCAGTCCATTCGCCAAAAAGACCACTGGCAGGAGATGGACATCATCAAGGTGATCAAAGAAAAAAAGGCATTTCTCCTGCTTTCCAACCTGATGCTGGCATCCTTTCAAAAACGCATTGCCAATCGGTTGGAGGTGGCGCCCGGCCAGGAGATGATCCAGGCCATGGATTCAGCCGAAGCCACGGGCGCTGCTGTTCATCTGGCGGATCGGGATATCCGCATCACCCTGTCGCGGACCTGGCGAAGCATGGGGCTGTGGGGCAAGGTCAAGTTGCTCTTCCAGCTGGTTCTGTCCTTAGGAGAGGTTGACGAGATCAGCGAGGCGGATGTGGAGAAGATGAAGCAGCAGGACATGCTGGCATCTATTCTGGACGAGGTGGGAAAATCCATGCCCCAGGTGCGTACTTGTCTCATCGACGAACGGGATCGCTACCTGACCGAAAAGATCCGCACGGCACCCGGGCAGACCATTGTTGCCGTGGTGGGCGCCGGCCACGTGCCTGGCATCAAGCAATACTGGGACCAGCCCATCGATATCCACGCCCTGGAATCCCTGCCCGCCAAAAGCCCGCTGTCCGGATTCTTTAAATGGTTCATCCCTTTTTTCATCTGCCTGCTGATCGTCTACGGTTTTTTTCGAGGCGGTGCCGGTGCCGGCGCCGATATGGTCACCTGGTGGATTCTGGCCAACGGTATTCTGGCCGGCCTGGGCGCCCTGATCGCCCTGGGACACCCGCTGACGATCCTCTCGTCGATCCTGGCAGCGCCATTGACATCCCTCAACCCCATGATCGCTGCTGGGTGGGTATCCGGCCTGGTAGAGGCCTTTTCCCGTAAGCCCAAAGTCAAGGATTTTGAAAGCCTGCCCCTGGATATCCTCTCAGTCAAAGGTTTCTGGCGCAATAAGGTGACCCGCATTCTGCTGGTGGTGGTGTTTACCAACCTGGGCAGCGCCGCCGGTACCCTTGTAGCCATCCCCATGATGATGAAATATCTTTAATCGGTTTGCGCGATTTTTACCACGCTACGCTGGACGACCCGGCCGTCGTCGAGGCGGTGGGTCATGTTCACGGTCTTCAGCAGTCCCCGGGCAAAACTCTGGATGCACTGGGGATAGAGCTGCCACTCCTGTTCCAGACCCTTGCGCTTGACGTCGTCCAGGGTGTCGGTTTCCAGGATGGGAAAGGCCCGCTGGCCGATGATGGGACCCGAATCCTCCCCGTAATCAATAAAATGTACCGTGCAACCACCCACCTTGCACCCATAGCGGAATGTGTCCCCGTAGCCGTCAACGCCGGGAAATGAGGGTAAAATAGCTGGATGGATGTTCATGATTCGCGGATTGCCCGGATCGGTGTTGAAGCGGTCGATAAAATAGGGGGTCAGGTTGCGCATGAAGCCGGCCAGTACGAGCAGGTCCACCGGGCCGTGAACCTTCATTTCGGACAGCAGGCGACCCTCGGCAGCCGCCCGGGTGCAGAGAAATGACCGGATGCGTTCCGCGGGGTCATCGGCCGGAAACAGGTGCTGTTTGGCACATATCTCTGAGAAGTCGAAATCGTCAGGCAGCGCTAAGTTCGCCGGATCCTGCCGGTAGGCTTGAATGAACGGCCCATATTCCACCACGAAACTGGCGATGTTGTGCTTGCGGGCCCGCTTAAGGCCTTTCGCCCCGGATTGGTCCGATGCCACAAAGGCCATCTCCCCATCGATCCGGCCGTCTTCACAGGCGTCGATAATCGCCTGAAGGTTGGTTCCGCCGCCTGAAATCAGTGAACCGATGCGAATTTTTTCACCCATTGGCCTCCCCTTTCTTCGTTGAGGTGTGTTTCCGAGCAGTTGCGCCTTTACCAAAAAAAGGTAGCAGAGATGGCCGGCCCATGTCAATTTCCAGATGGTATTGCAATTGATGAACGGTTGACAATCGAGGGCCGTATTACTATCTTACCTAGAATTTTTAGCTTCCCCAACCATCACTGAAAGGATATTTCATCATGGCAGAAGGTATTGTGGAAATAGATGACGGCAGCTTTGATGCAGAGGTAATGAAAAGCGATAAACCTGCTGTCGTTGATTTCTGGGCTCCTTGGTGCGGCCCATGCAAGGCCATAGGCCCCATTCTTGATGAATTGGCCAAAGCCTATGGGGACAAAGTAAAATTCACCAAGTGCAATGTTGACGACAATCCGGTAACGCCGGGAAAATTTGGCATCAAGGCGATTCCCACCCTGATATTCTTCAAGAATGGAGAAGTGTCGGACCAGATTACCGGTATGGTGGCCAAATCCAAGCTGGAAGAGGCCCTGAAAAACGTTCTGTCATGATGTGAGACCGTCTTCTTTTCCGCCCTTCTCTTAATAGGTGATTGGCTGGCGGTGCCCCGAAAGGGAGCACCGCCGGTGTCGGTTATGCCAACGGGGACCACCGCGTTCCCAAATGCAACGGGGTGTCGCAGATCATGAAACGGTTGTTGCTTGCCTGTGTGGGGGTCCTGCTGATTGTTACCGGTTGCGCGTGGTTTGAATCCAAAGAAGAAAAGTCTGCCCAGGAGCTGGTTCAAGAAGGCGTCGATTATTTTGAGGCCGGAAAATATAAAAAAGCCGTTGAATCCTTCGAGAGGCTGCGGGACTGGTATCCGTTTTCCCGGTATGCCATTCTGGCGGAGCTGAAGATTGCCGATGCCTATTTCAATCTGGAATCCTATGCCGATGCCATCTTCGCTTACGAAGCGTTCGAGCAACTCCACCCCCGCAACGAGGCCGTTCCCTATGTGATTTTTCGCATCGGCCGTTCATATTTCAACCAGATCGACACGATCGACAGGGATCAGTCCAATGCCGCCAAGGCCTTGGACACTTACCAGCGACTGATCCAGCAATACCCGGATGATGCCTATGCCGGCATGGCGCGGAGCGACATGGTGGCCTGCTACCAGAGCCTCTCCGGACATGAGTTCTATGTGGGGCGTTTCTACTACAAGAATAAGAACTATAAAGCGGCCAAGGCCCGGTTCACAGATGTGGTAGAGAGGTACCCGGATGTGGGTTATCTTTACAAGGCCCTCACCTACCTGGCCAACTGCGACGCCTGGCTTCAGTCTGAATTGCAGCCGCCGGAAGTGCCTTCGGCGCCATGATTCCGGTCAGCGCCTCTCTTTGCGTTCATCAATCTTGACGATACAAAAATGCTTTACATCCGCTAAGATTTAATGTAACGAGGTCAAGTTTGAAAAACAGTCGGCGCTCGATGGCCCGTGATTTGATCCAAGCCAAGCAAGGGAGATTATCAGTCATGTCAAAAATGTGCGAAATATGTGGCAAGAAACCCATGGTGGGAAGCAACATCAGCCACGCCCATAACATCACCAAACGACGGTTCAATCCCAATCTGCAGAGCGTTCGGGCGATCCACAAGGGGCAGGTGAAAAAGATGGTGGTTTGCGCCCAATGCATCAAGTCGGGCAATGTGGTCAAGGCCGCCTAGCCTAACCGTTTGACTTCCAGTACCTGCTTGACATGCTTTAGCGACTCCACCACACGCGTCAGATGGTCCGTGCCCTTGACCGACAGCGTAAAATAGCTGTCCACCGTCTGGTTCTCCTGGGTTTCCGTATTGGCACTCAATATATTGGCGCCGCTCTTGCTGATATTGGCCGCCACATCCGCCAGTAAACCCACCCGGTCGAGGGAACGAACGACTATTTTGACCGGGTAGGATTCGGTCATCTCCTGGTTCCATTCCACCTCGATCTGGCGTTCCGGATTCAATTTCAAGGCATTGACGCAGGTGGTGCGGTGAATGGTTACGCCGTAACCCCGGGTGATGTAGCCGGTGATCGGGTCACCGGGCACCGGCTGGCAGCATTTGCCAAAGCGGACCAGGACGTCGTCCACCCCCTTGACCACCACCCCGCCTTTTTCTTTTTTTCTCTTGTCCTTGGCGACGATTTTGTTGAAGAAGGACTCGGCGTCGTCTACCGCGTCCTTGGGCGTGATCTTGCGGATGATCTGCAGTGGCGTGATCTTGCCATAACCCACGCTGGCAACCAGATCTTCGCTCTGCTTAAACCCGAAGCTCTCCACGACCTTTTCCATCCCATCGGTTTTGATTAGGGCATTGAAGTTCAGTCGATACTTGCGAAAGGCCTTCTCGCACATCTCCCGGCCCAAAGAGATGCTGCGCTCCTTTTCCTGGGTCTTGATCCATTGCCGGATGCGGGAGCGTGCCTTGACCGTCTTGACAAAATTGAGCCAGTCCTTGGACGGGTGGTGCCCCTTGCTGGTGATCACCTCAACAATTTCACCGGTTTGAAGCTCGTATTTCAGGGGGACCATCCGACCGTTAACCTTGGCGCCGACACACTGCGCACCCACCTCCGTGTGGATCAGGTAGGCAAAATCCACTGGTGTGGCGCCTTTTGGCAGCGACTTGATCTGCCCTTGGGGGGTAAATACATAGACCTCGTCGGGAAAAAGATCGATGCGCACATTCTCAAGAAATTCATTGGGGTCCCTGAACGCCTCCTGGTTTTCCACCAGATTCTGCACCCAGGCAAAGGTTTTCGAGACATTCTCGTCGATGACCTTGCCCTCCTTGTAACTCCAGTGAGCGGCGATGCCGGATTTGGCCACCCGGTCCATCTCATGGGTGCGGATCTGGACCTCGATGCGCTCACCAAAGGGGCCGATGACTGTCGTATGCAGGCTCTGGTACATGTTCGGCTTGGGCATGCCGATGTAGTCCTTGAATTTCTTGGCGATGGGACGCCACAGGCTGTGCATCAACCCCAAGGCTTCGTAGCATTGGGAAATGGTGTTCAGGATGATCCGGAAAGCGATGATGTCGTAGACTTCTTCAAATGGCAGGTTCTGGACCAACATTTTCTGGTGAATGCTGTAAAAATGTTTGTAGCGCCCGCTGACCTCGGCGTTCAGACCGTTCTCGTCCAGCTTTTTTTGAATGTAGCGCTTGACGGTTTCCACATAGTTTTCCAGGTCCTCCTTATCTTTGTCCACCCGGCGT
>JAGTUY010000168.1 GCA_018224455.1 Desulfosarcina sp. | reverse complement strand
TGGGCTACCTGAACACCAAACCGGCGGTGATGTATTTAAAGAAGGTAACTCAAAGCGTTTAAGCTCAACCAATGGTGCACCATACGCCTACAGTTAAGAAGATGAAGGAGAAATCAAAATAACCAAAAAACAAATCACAAATAAATCCCAATAAAAAAATTCCAAACCGCCGATCCGGCTCTGTTTGTGATTTGGATATTCGAATTTGGATATTCGAATTTGGAATTTATTTGGAATTTGGTGCTTGTATTTTGTTAATTCTGATCGATTCCAGATAGAAGGCAGCGATGGAACAGACACTCACCTACCAAACCATTGACGATACCGTCCTGGACACTCTTTCGCCGCCCCAACGCAGCTACTGGGTGCTCGTGGCCCTGCTATTTGCCGGGATTCTTCTGGGTGCGGGATGCTGGGCCTACCAGATCCTGGTGGGCATCGGTGTCGGCGGACAGAACAACCCCGTGTTTTGGGGAACCTACCTGATCAACTTTGTCTTCTGGGTGGGAATCGCCCATTCGGGCACGCTGATTTCGGCCATCCTGCACCTGTTCCGGGCCGGGTGGCGCAACCCCATCGCCCGGGCGGCCGAGACCATGACCGTCTTTGCCGTGTGCACCGCCGGCTTGTTTCCCTTCATCCACCTGGGACGGGTCTGGATGGTCTACTACATGCTGCCGGTGCCCAATCAACGCACCCTGTGGCCCAACTTCCAGTCGCCGCTGATGTTCGACGTGGTGGCCATTTCCACCTACCTGACGGTCAGCAGCCTGTTCTGGTACACCGGCATGCTGCCGGACCTGGCCACCATCCGCGACCGGAGCCACGGGCTGCGACACAAGATCTTCAAGGCGCTCTCCCTGGGCTGGACCGGTGAGTGGGAAATCTGGCGCCACTACACCCGCGGCTACCTTTTTTTCGCCGCCCTGGCCACCCCCCTGGTCATCTCGGTGCACAGCGTGGTCTCCTGGGATTTCGCCCTGAGTGTCATCCCCGGATGGCACACCACCATCTTCGCCCCCTATTTCGTGGCCGGCGCCATCCATTCGGGCCTGGCCATGGTGCTTACGCTGATGATTCCCCTGCGCATCATCTTCAAATACGAAGCCATCATCACCACGCGCGTGCTGGAAAGCGTTGCCAAGACCATCGTCTTTACCGGCCTTATCGTGGGATTCGCCTATGCCACCGAGATTTTCATCGCCTGGTACAGCCACAACCCGATAGAGGTGGAGTCTTTTCGCTGGCGGGCCTTCGGCGACTACGCCCTGGAATACTGGATCATGGTGGTCTGCAACACCATCGTCCCGCTGCTGCTTCTCTTTAGAAAGGTGCGCACGAATATCCGTTTTCTATTTATCATCTCCCTGATCGTCAACGTGGGCATGTGGTATGAGCGCTTCGTGATCATCATCGGTTCAGTGGCCCACGATTTTCTACCCCACGCCTGGGGACTCTATGCGCCGAGCCTGGTCGAATTCGGCATCATGATCGGTGCCTTTTGCCTCTTCTTTTTCCTCTTCGTCCTGTTTGTCAAGCACATGCCGTCGGTCTCCATGACCGAAATGAAAGAAACCCTGCAGGAAGGAGAATCCCATGCCGGCTGAACCAATTTCCATCATGGGCATTTTTTCCAGCGAACAACGTGCCGCTTTGGCCATCGACCAATTGCGCGAAACGCCCTGGACCATCGAGCAGGTTTTCAGCCCCATTCCCAGCCACGCCATCGAAGACGCCCTGGAGCCACCCAAGAGCCGGGTGGGCTGGTTTACCCTGGCCGGCGGCATCATCGGGTTTTTCACCGGCTTTTTGCTGGCGGCCTTCACCTCCCTGCGCTGGTCGCTGATCGTCGGCGGCAAACCGGTGGTGGCACTGGTACCCTTTTTTATCGTTGGATTCGAATTCACCGTTCTCTTCGCCGTTATCGGCAACGTTCTGGGCCTGATCTCCCAGGCGCGGCTGCCGCGTTTTGAAGCCCCGGCGCACTACGATGAGCGCTTTTCCGGGGATCGGTTCGGAGTCCTGGCCCGTTGCGGACCCGACGAAAAGGATGCGCTGACCCGTTTCTTCGAGACAAACGGTGCCGAAATTAAAACAAATGATGTTTAAAGGCGTCAAGAGATGATGGAAAGGTGAGCATGTCGATGCACCCATCAAAAAAGCAGCACAATCCACTGCCGCTGATGAAGATCTTTTGCGGCCTGACCGCCGTCGGGTTTCTGATTTTCATTGCGGTCGCCGCCGTCGGCAACCCAGCCCGGGCCTGGCAGGCCTACCTGCTCAACTTTCTGTTTTTCTCGGCCATCGCCCAGGGTGCCGTGCTCTTTTCGGCCCTCATGCACACGGTAAAAGCCCGCTGGAGCGGACCACTAACGGACGTAGCCGAATCCTTTACCGCCTTCTTCCCGGTTTCCCTGGTCCTGTTCGTCATCCTGTTTCTCGGCCAGCAGCACATCTTTCCCTGGCTGCACCAAGACCTGCACGGCAAGGAGGTCTGGCTCAACGTGCCTTTCATGTTCGGCCGGGATCTTTTCGGGCTGTGCCTGCTGTATGGCCTCGGCCTGGCCTTTTTGTACCATCGGCTCTATTTTACCCTGAAAGACCGGGGCGCCTCGGGTCCCTTCGGCCGTTGGCTGCTGGCGCGCTGGGATCAACATCCACCGGATGAGAAGCGCCTGGCCAGCCGCATGACCGTTTTCGGCATCCTCTACCTGCTGGCCTTCGCCCTGGTCCTCTCGCTGGTGGGCTACGATCTGGTCATGGCCACGGACCCGCACTGGTACTCGACCCTTTTCGGCGCCTACACGTTCGTCAAAGCCGTTTTCATCGGCTTCGGAGCCCTGATCGTCCTGAGTTCAATTTTACACCTGAGCAGTAGAAACGGCTACCATGTCCAGGAGAACCAGTTTCACGATATCGGCAAACTCTTTTTCGCGTTCTGCCTGGTGTGGGCCGATTTCTTCTATGCCCAGTTCGTGGTAATCTGGTACGGCAACATCCCCGAAGAGACCGCCTATGTGATCGAACGCACCATGGCCGCCCCCTGGAACGTGCTGGCCTGGACCGTTTTCATCGGCTGTTTCATAGCCCCATTTTTGATCCTGCTCAATCGGCGGATCAAAACCATGCCCAGGGCCATGACGGTGATCTGTCTGGCGGTCATGACCGGTATCTGGCTGGAGCACTACCTGCTCTTGGGCCCCTCCTTCCATCACCATGCCCAACACATTCCCCTGGGCTGGGTGGAAGCCGCCGTGGCCGTTGGTTTTTTCGGCTTGATGGCCGCCGCCGTCACCGGCTATTTTAAACAATTTCCCGAACTGCTGATGTCACGGCGGGAACAGGTAGTCGACGGAGTATAGAACGATTGAGATCGCAATGGAATTATCGCAATGACAGTCAGTCCCGAAATATTGGTAGCACCGAGCAACCGGTGGACCCGGCGAGTTCCGCTATCGTCGGCCTTCAGCCTTAACACCCAGACGACCGAGCCCTCATCATGGAAATCCTGATTACCTCCTTTGCTCTGCTGACCCTTGCGGTGATCGCCATCCTGATCGGCACCCGCGGCCGACCCATGCGTTTTTTTACGGCCTTCGGCGAGACCTTCTGGCGCATGTGGACCAACCGGGGGCCGGTGCTCCTGATCAGCATAGTCGTATTTTTGGTGCTGGGTTTTCTCTTTTTATTCTATACCACGCCGGGAAGCCGGATCTATCCGGAGCAACCTATACCGTTTAGCCATCAATTGCATGCCGGGGTCAAGGCGATCGACTGCTATTACTGCCACCCTCAGGTGGGTCGCTCCATCCACCCGGGTTTGCCGGCAGTGGAAAAGTGTTTGCACTGCCACAACTACATTATCGCCAACCACCCGCAGATTTTAAAGGAACACAACTACTACAACAGCAACACGCCCACACCCTGGGTAAAAGTCAACGAACTGGCCGAACATGTGCTGTTCAACCACATGCGACACATCAGAAAAGAGATCGCCTGCGAATCGTGCCACGGACAGGTCCAGCAGATGGACCGCCTGCAAGGCAAGCGGTTTTATATGGGCTTTTGCATCCAATGCCACCGCGAGAGAAATGCCAACCTGGGCTGCTGGCTGTCATGCCACAGTTAAAGCGCCATGCATAAATGAGGAATCCAATGGCCTCCATCGTCAACATCACTGAAAAACTCGGCAGCCAGGCGGCTGCGAAAGCGTTTACCCTGACTTCAGCGGTGTGGTTCGCTTTTGCCACAAGCTTTGGCATGATCGCGGCCGGCTATCTGATCGCACCGGACTTCATGGCCAATATCGAGTTTATCCAATTCGGCCGCTCAAGACCCATCCATGTCAATCTGGTGCTGTTCGGATTCGTCACCCCCGGTCTGTTGGCCGCGGCCCTGTATTACGCGCCACGGCTGCTGCGGACCCATTTGTACAGTCAGCGGTTGGGTGTCGTCACGGCGATTTTATGGAATCTGACCCTGGTCATTGGTGTGATCAGCCTGGGCATGGGCTACAGTCAGGGCCGTGAATATGCCGAGCTGCCCTGGGCGGTGGACTTGATGATCGCGGGCCTGTTCGGGTTGGTCATTTTTAACCTGTTCATGACCGTACACCGCCGCCAGGAACCGATCCTGTACGTGTCCATCTGGTATGCATGCGCTGCGGTGGTTTTGACGGCCGTGGGGTACTGTTTGGGCAACGTGATCTGGAAACCGGACAGCGGCGCCCTACTGGGCATTCCGGACGCGATTCTGCTCTGGTTTTACGGCCACAACATATTTGGCCTTCTGTTGACACCCTTGGCGCTCGGGGTGGCGTATTACGTACTGCCCCTGGCCACACGCAGCCCGCTTTACAGCCATACCCTGTCCCTAATCGGTTTCTGGTCGCTGATCGTGGTTTACACCCATGTGGGGACCCATCATCTGTTGCAGGTTCCCGTACCCACGTGGTTAAAGGCCATTTCGATTGTCGACAGTGTGGGCATGGTCATCCCGGTAATGGTCTTTTTGATCAACATCTGGTTCACGGTCAAAGGCAAATTGGGAGACATCCATGCCGACATCGGTGCCAAGTTTGTCTTCACCGGCACCATTATGTACTTTTTCGCCAACATCCAGGGAAGTTTCATGGCCCTGCCCCAGGTTCAGCGGGTTACCCATTTCAACAACTGGGTGGTGGGCCACGCCCACCTCGGCGTTTTTGCCTTTGCGGGCATCACCGCATTGGGAGGGCTCTATTTCATCCTTCCCAAAATCACCAAGAAACCGCTTTATAGCCGCTATCTGGCCGACCTGCAGTACTGGCTGATCCTCATCGGGGTCTCGGTAATGATCATCGACCTGACCATCGTCGGCCTGCTGCAGGGCAATGCCTGGCTCAACGGTGAGACCGTCTATCGGGTACTGCCCGAGATCCATCTTTACTATGTGATTCGTGCATCGGCAGGATTGTTTATCCTCTCCGGCGCGTATCTCGGATTGTACAATATTGTTCGAACGCTTTTTTTCAATCCCGGAGCGGCAACAGAATGAAAATGACCCCCACAGTGGTGATCGGTGGCGCCCTGGTTATTTTAACCGTCATTGTATTGTTGATGGTCGCGTGGCCCTATTCCACCGCAGACATGACACCTTCTGAGATCTACCGTGAACGCACGGAAGTCGAAAAAGCCGGGTTCAAAATCTACCTTCAAAACGGTTGCGTATATTGCCACAGCCAGTCGATACGTGCGTTTGACTGGGGCCACGGTGCCCATCGCATCGCCCAATCCGGTGACTACGTCGGCGACAGCCCGATCCAACTGGGATCCGCACGCACGGGTGTCGATCTATCCCAGGAGGGCGGCGAGCACCCGGATGACTGGCACGTCGCCCATTTCGTCAACCCGCGCTATACCCGCCCGAACTCGATCATGCCGCCCTTCAGATGGCTGGGCGAGGAACGCATCGGCATCCTCACCCAATATGTACAGAGCCTGGGGCTGAAGGGTGCCGACAAACGTATGGATCGGCAGCGCTATTGGAAAGCCGAATCCATCAAAGCTTATGAGGCTGGGCCGGATGCCAATGCCCGCTGGCTGGCGGAGATCGTTCCCCAGGGTTGGCGCGACCTGCCGAACCCCTACCCGACCAGCGACGCCAGCCTGCAGCGCGGCCATGTGGTCTATCAGCAATTTTGCATCGGCTGCCATGGTCCGGTGGGCGACGGCATGGGACCGGCCCAGCCGTGGATCTATCCGCCGCCGCTGAATTTCACGATTTTGAAAGGCCGCGAGATCTCCGGCGGCATCATCTACTATCAGCTGATGAACGGCATCACCGGCACGGCCATGCCTTATTTCAAACATGAACTCGAATCTCAGAAAATCTGGGAAGTCGGCAATTACGTGGCCGAGTACTTCATCAACGACAGCGACGCCAACACGGAACCCAGAGGCATCGATGCGGCCAACGAGCCATGACCAGAATGTCAAAGCCTAAATGTCAAATGTCAATTGAATGAATGCTTTCGATAATAGGTGACTAAACCCAGTTGGATTCGTTTAGAATAGCTGGTCTGCGGATTGAAGAAAGAAAAGGAATACGATTTAGAAGAACGAACAGCCATGTTTGGTGAACAGACCATAGCGTTCGTTAGATTACTTCCCGGTGACCGTGTGAATGACGTTCTGGTCAAACAAATTGTCAGATCCGCCACCAGCATCGGAGCCAACTATATGGAGGCCGATAGTGCCGGGACGAAGAAAGATTTTAAGTATAAGATTGATCTTTGCCGGAAGGAAGCTAAAGAAACCAAGCATTGGCTTCGAATGATCGCCAAAGCAAATCAGGACAAGAAGGAAGCAACCCGAAAGTTATGGCAGGAAGCGCACGAATTGACATTGATCTTCTCATCAATCTCGCTATCGTGCAAGAAACAATGAAAGGGCTTTTAACCTTCATTTGACATTTATCTTTTGAAATTTGACATTAACATCTATGTATTACCCCTATTTTATCAGTTACATGTTGGCCGGACTCGTCATCGCATTGCTGGTTTTTGCCTGGGCAATGAAAAACGATCAATTCCGGGATCAGCAGCGTGCGCGCTTTCTGCCGCTGTTTGATGCCCCGCAACGGAAAAGCGCCAGGGCATCCCGGGTCAGCCGCATTGAGGTGTACACCCTGTTCGGCCTGGCCTGTGTAGGGTTGTGCAGCAGTTTTGCGGTGGTTATTTTCGCGCTGCTGCGAGTCGAGTAATGCCGGTCCATCGGAAGGGATAGACGATTATGCACTATTTCGAACTGCGCAACATCCAGCACTTCGTTCTGTATCTGCTGCCGGCGGTGTTGGGCGTACTCATATTTGCCATCGGCCTGGCGCGCATCCATTTTCGCCATGAGGACGACGACGTGCGCATGCACAAGGTCCATACGTCTTATGTCGATGGGATAGAAGAGCGTAACGCGCCCTTCCCGCTGATCCTGGTTCTGATCATTGGCGGGACCGTTCTTTGGGGTGTATTGTACATCATCTTATACGGTGTATTGGGAGTCAAAATATGAGCACCGATGCTGAAACCGAACGCAGCCACAGCCTCTTCAAGGCGTGGTTGATTGTCCTGATGTTGGTCGTTTTCATCTTGTTCAAAGGCGGATTGGCCTACTTTGTCATTGGAGATCTGGGACAACCCGATTGGGATTACCGACCGGTTAAGGATGTGCCCGGCGAGTCGGCATATTCC
>JAGTUY010000167.1 GCA_018224455.1 Desulfosarcina sp. | reverse complement strand
TCAAGATGGTTGAAATCCGTCGGGAAAAGGTAGTGAATGGAAAAGACCTGAGCCTCGGGGATATAAGCGCCCAGGTGTCCAGGTGATTGAAAGGCAAACTGGAGATCTCCTTTTTGCAGAAGTTTCATGATATCACCAGAAGTGCCAAGTTCTCCATAAAAATGGATTGCGCAGTTAATCTTTCCGCTGGATTTTTGCTCTAAAATTTCAACAAATTTTTTGACGTACTCATGCTGCATGCTGCCTTCGATCTCTTCCAGAGCCACTCGCCATTGGTATTCGACCGCCATGGCAGGCCCCGTGAATCCAAAGATTAGAGCGCAACCAACAAGCAACCGCATAAGCGCCGTTCTTTGTCTCATGGTTGACCTCCTTCTACATCTGGTAAAGATGACAATCACCCTTCTCCCCCATCGGAAAGCCTGCTTTGCATAATGCGAATATATTCATCGGAATTGATACTGCTTCCGGAAAGCAACCCAACAACTTTTTTGCCTTTTACATTGATCTTTCGATTTAAGAGCGCACCGATACCGACGGCTGCGGCACCTTCTACGATCAACCGATGCCTATCGAAAAGATAAAACATACCGTCTTTAATTTCCTCTTCAGAGATCAAAAGATGTTCATCCGCAAATTTTTCAACCAACGACAACGTGTATCGATTGTCATCGCCGATACCCCCCAATAGCGAATCGGCGATGGAGTCTTTTTCCTCCACGTGAATGGGTCTGCCGGCGCTTAGGCTTTCCAGCATGGCTGGAGACTGCTCGAGGGAAACTCCCACGATATGAATGCCCGGATTGATGGTTTTGGCGGCCATTGCGATTCCTGCCAATAGACCTCCGCCCGAAAGCGGAATCATCAACACATCGGTATCGGGAAGCTTTTCCATAATTTCAAGTGCGATGGTTCCCTGACCGGCAATTATCAGCGGATCGTCAAATGGAACCACCGGGACAAGTCCCTTGGAAACGGTTAACGCCTGATAGTTCTTTTCGGCTTCATCCTGGGAGTGACCTTTTACGGACACCTCCGCCCCGAGTTTCCGGATTGCCTCCACCCGGTAAGGAGCGACGTGCGCCGAAAGGCATACCACCGCCTTGATGCCCGTTTTTTCGGCCACGTAAGCGACTGCTTTGCCGTGATTGCCCGTCGAAAAGGTGATCACGCCACGCTGTTGGGCTTCGTCATCGAGGCTGAGAATTTTATTGGCCGCCCCCCGCACCTTGAAGGCACCGGTGTTCTGCAGATTTTCCATTTTCAGATGAATGCTATGGGCGCCGGTTCGTGAGACCAATTCAGCCGCTGCCATCAGAGGGGTTTGCCTGATCATGGGTCGGATACGACGTTGGGCCTGGTAAACCTCAAGCAGGGTTGGCATTTGCTTCATGGTTAACCCTTTACCCACTTATGCACCCATGGCCAGGTTCGGCAAAAACAAGGCGATTTGAGGGAAGACAACCAGGATGATTGTCGCCAGAATGAGAATCAGCAGAAATGGCAGCGCGTGGCCGATCACTTCGAGGTAAGGTCGCCGGAATATGAGTTGGGCAGTGAAGATATCGCATCCGAAGGGCGGCGTAGCCGAACCGATGGCTGCTTGCAGCGTCACCAGGGTCCCCAGCAAGATGGGGTTGACACCCGCGCTAACGACATAGGGTTGAAAAATGGGACTGAGGATAAATATGGCCACGATGGGGTCCACAAACATACAGGCAACAAAATAGACGACGCAGACGATTGTAATGACCCACAACATCGACGGATCGGTGCCGAAAAGCGGCGGCAGCAGTTTGGCCGGAATCTGCAGGAAACCGATCAAAAAGGAAAACGCCTGGCCGGCGCCGACCAAAATGAAGACCACACCGGTAATGACACCGGTCTGTAAAAACGCATCCACGAGGCGCTCAAACGTCAGGCTTTTATAGACAATCGTTTCCAGGATCAGCGCATAGAGCACGGCTGCAGCTGCAGCCTCGGTGGGGCTGAAGAACCCCGCATAGATACCACCCACGATGATCACGGGAAATCCCATGACCGGCAGGCCATCCTTGACCGCTACCAACCGCTCGGACCAGCTCGCCTTGGCAAGGGTAGGGATCTTTTTAACTTTTGAGTAGGCGTAGCAGTAAATCGAAAACATCACCAGGATCATCAGGCCGGGAAAGATGCCGGATAGAAAAAGCATTCCGATGGAGGTGCTGGTGGCCACACCGTAAACGATAAAACCGATGCTGGGCGGGATCAGAAAAGCGATGTCGCTGGAATTGATGATCAGCCCCAAAGTAAACGAGCTTTTGTAGCCTGCTTCCAGCAGCATGGGCCGCATGGTGCCGCCGATGGCAGCCACCGTGGCCTGGGTGGATCCCGAAACGGCGCCGAAAAGCGTGCAGCTGGCATTGGTGGTGATGGACAGGCCGCCGGGCAGATGGCCAACGAAGACCTTCAGCATGCGAATCAGGCGGCTGGCGGACTCACCCGATGTGATGATGCTGGCGGACAGGATGAACATGGGCACGCACACCAGTGCCGGAGGCGTCACACCGGTAATCACCTGCTGTACCATGGCGATGATCATCTTCGGCGCAAAATCGGGCATATAGACGTATAAGTACAGAATTAAAGAGCCCAGCAGCGTGACCATGAAAGGAAACCCGAACAGCAGCATGGTTGCCAGTGAGATTCCAAAAAGTGTCATATCTGCGCACCTCCGATTTCTTCATCTTCGTATTCGCTCTGCTGGTCCGGACTCTGCCAAGGGTCCTTTTCGATGAAATTTTTGAGTATGGTGCGGATATACTGGATGCAGGCAAGTCCGAAGCCGATGGGGATAATTACATAAAAGGTCCAAGAGGGCACCTGCAGCGCGGGGGTCATGTGCCCCTTGGACATGGCGTTGATCAAATATTCCCATGAAGCCCATGCCATGATTGCCATCACAACGGCGCTGATCAATGAGATGATAATAATAAACGTTTTTTCCATTTTTGGCGGCATGGCGTCCAGAAAGGCCCCCATACGGATGTGGCGCGCTTTACGAACGCCGTAACTCACACCGGTGAAGGTCATCAACATCACCAAAAACTTGGACACCTCTTCGGCAAAATAGATACTTTGGAAGAACGTACGCGCCAATACGTTAGTAATCAATAAGATGCCCAAAGACGCTACGCAAAAGACCAGAATAGAGACTTCCACCGCATTGACCACCTTGCCGACGGCACGGTTGAACCTTCGCAGAGCACCAGGTGTAGCCGAATGTTCAGTGTCATTCTTCATGGATTTGACCTCGGGTGCTGGAGCGATTCGTTCTGCCGCAGCCTTGGCGGCTGAGGCAGAACAAATTTGCTTGGTTATTTAATGTTGAGTGCTTTTTTGGCATTCTCGATGTCTTTCAGCATGGCATCCAGGACAGCCTTGGCACCCTCTCCCCCGATTTGGGTATATTGCGGATAGACCGTTTCAGCCTTCGCCTTGAATGTGGCGATGGTCGCATCGTCGAGGACGTTGACTTTCAGAGACGGTTTGGCCGCCTTCATTTTCTCCAAATCCGACGCGTTGCGCTCGGTGATCCAATTTCCGGCGGGGACGATGGCCTCGACCCAGAACTTGCGCATCTCCTCCTGGGCTTCTTTTGTCAGGCCGTCGAAGAAGGCCTGGTTGACCGTGGGGATGCCGATGAACGGTTCGCTTTTCAATTGGGTAAGGTAGTCCTGCACCTCATAAAATTTCATGCTGTAAATGGCAAAGAGCGGGTTCACCTGGGCATCGATCAGGCCCATCTGCAACCCACTGTAAACCTCGCCGTAGCTCATGGGTGTGGGACTGGCCCCATACGCTTGGTAGTCTTCCACGAGCAGTTTGGAGGACATCAGCCGCAGCTTTAGGCCCTGCATGTCATCCAGGGATTTGATCTCCTTATCCGACGTAACCCACTGCCAGCCTTCGAACATGATCGCCAGCGGCACGAGATCGTTTTTACGGAAGGCTTTTTCCAGCAGCGGCAGAAACTCGCCATTTTTGGCCATCCAGTCGAGAACCTCGGGCACCTTTTCGGTCGGAAAGATGTAGTTCAGCGCCAGGGCCTGGGCCTGGGGCACAAAGGAGCTGATCCAGGCATGATCGGAAAAGACGAACTGAACGACGCCCATCTGGGCAAGCTCATTGATGTCACCGGTATTCCCGAGCGTACCGTACGGGTATACTTCGATGTCAATTTTGCCGCCGGACCATTTTTTCATGTGGTCGGAAAAATTTCTGGCCCAGACGGTCATGAAGTCACCTTCGATCTCTTCGGAAGCCAATTTGGCTTTGACCGCGGGTCCGGTGTAACTGGCAGCCATGGCGGTGCCAAAGAGGGTGAGAACAAAAACGGCAGTTAACAGCAAAATGATTCTCTTCATGGTCCAACTCCTTTCATCTGCAGCTCGTTTGGACGAGCCTGAGGCTATTGAGATTACAAGTCAGGTGTTTGTCGTGTCCCGTGTTCACCTCCTTTTCGAATTCCGGTGGTGTTGAAATAATTCAGGGCACCGTGCACAAGCATGGCCACCCCGTTTGATAGGACGTCTTCATCGATGTTAAACCGTGGGTTATGATGGGAAGCGGTCGTACCCTTCCGCAGGTTGCCGGCACCGAGAAACATGAACACCCCGGGGACGCGCTCGCTGAACTCCGAGAAGTCCTCGCTGGCGCTGGTGACGTTGTCGATGACGGCTTCTTTCCCGCCAAATACCTCTTCTGCAGTCCTGCGGGCCAGCGCGGTCATTTGCGGATCGTTGATCAACGGGATGTTCTCGTGGGTGATGTCGATTTCACAGGTGCAACGGTGCGTGTGGCAGACCTGTTCACTAATCCGCACGAACCTTTCGGTTGGCTGCTCGATGCTGTCGGGACCTCCCTTGTATAAAAAGCGGATAGAGCCTTCCATTTCAACCTTGTCCGGGATAATGTTGCTCTTGGTTCCAGCAGCAATTTTACCGAACATGATGATTGTGGATCTCAGGTTGCTGATTTCCCGGGTCTGGATGGTCTGCACGGTCTGAATGAGGTTGGCCGCGGCAATCACGGGATCCACGGCATCCTCCGGGACCCCGGTATGGCCCCCTTTGCCGAAAATGGTCATTTTGAACACGTCCAGCCCGCCCATCACCGGCCCTGCTGTGATGCCGATTTTTCCGGATTCAATCGGTGTCCAGACATGTAGGCCCATCACCGCATCGACCGTGGGGTGTTCAAGGACGCCTTCCCCAACCATGGCCCGGGCACCGGCGATCTCCTCATCAGGCTGGAAAACGAATTTGATCGTTCCTGCAACGGCGTGTTTATTCTGCGTCAGGACTTTGGCCGCCACCAGCAGCATGGCCATGTGAGCGTCGTGGCCACAGGCATGCATAACGCCCGGGTTTTGGGACTTGTAATCAAATTCATTCTCTTCGCTAACCGGCAGGGCGTCCATATCCGCCCGCAGCATCAGAACGGGACCCGGGCGGGATCCTTCCAGAAGTGCAATTACGCCGGTTTTGGCCATGCGCTGGGTGGTCAGACCCAGGTCCTGAAGGTAGGATTCAACCACTTTTGCGGTGCGATACTCTTCAAAGCCTAACTCGGGATGCTGGTGGAAATCCCGCCGAAGATCGACCAGTTCATCACGGTAGGTTTCGATCTGTTCAGATATCTGATTGTCCATGTCTCGCTGGCCTCTTGAAAACGAATCGTATGGCTACTTTATATGAAGCCCTCGTAAGGTTGTTTGACCACTGCCGAAAAAACGAAGTTAATCATGCTGATGTAGTCGAAAACCGGCATTTGAAGCGCCCTTTGCAGCGCTGAGGCATATGGCGGCAGCAGGCTGCACTCCAGAAGCAGGGCCTTCACCGAATCGTCAGCTGCCATGAGACAACGGCCGGCAGCTACCACTTCGGCCTCCACTTTGGTCGGGTCCAGTGTGCCCGACTCTTGGATGGCAAACCGGTAAAAGTTCGACTGTTCTTCCAACCCTTGGATGACAAGTCGATCGACATCGGTCACCCCCACGGCGGCCAGCAGCGCTTCATCCAGGCTGCGCCCATCAGCCGTGATCACACCGACTTTTCCGCTCTCACCCAATATGGAGAGAATAAACGGAATCTGCAGGAGACTGGAGAGAAACACAGGAACCGGGAGTTCACGGGCCAGGCGCTTTTGATGCAGGGCCATGAACCCGCAGTCACCGGTAATGGCTCGTACCCCCTGGTCCACCAGTTCGCAGGCCGCCTTGTGCAGACCATCGTAGATCGAGGGGTCCTTGCCGATGGCACGGGCCACCGTAAACCCCTCGACTTTGCGAAAACGCACTGGAAAGGGATAGGTGGTGGCGTTGGCCACATCACCGGGGATGAAGGGTACCGATGTATCCAAAAGGAGGATACCGATGGCCTCTCCGCTGCTCGTCTGTCCTTTTTTAGCGTGATAGATCATGCACGTGCTTATCCTTTGACGAACAGTTTGCGGGGCACATCGGCGAAGGTCTCGCAGCCGTCTTCGCTGACGCGGAACGATTCGCTGCACTCAAAGCCGTAATCGTCCATCCACATGCCCAGAATCATGTGAAAGGTCATGTTGGGTTCAAGAATGGTCTGATCGCCGGGACGCAGGCTGGCAGTATGTTCACCCCAGTCCGGCGGGTAATTGAGACCCATGGCATAGCCGATGCGCGACTCTTTCTCCAAGCCGACCTTGGCGATGTGTGTGCGCCAAATCAGCTCCACCTCCTCTGCGCGCATGCCCGGTTTGATGGCGTCCAGGGTGAGATTGAGGCCTTCTACGGTGTGCTTGGCCAGTTCCACCAGCTTGGCCGGCGGGTTTTTACCTAAATAGGCCGTACGTGCGATGGGGCAGTGGTAGCGATGCCGGCAGGCCGCCAGCTCCAGGTTGACCATCTGCTCGTTCTCATAGGGTGCATCGGTCCATGTCAGGTGGGGCGCCGAGGTCTTCTCTCCGGTGGGCATCATGGGCACAATGGCCGGATAGTCTCCGCCGAATGCCTCGGTTCCCGACATCTGCGCCTGGTACACGGCGGCCACGGCATCGCACTCGCGCACGCCCGGTTCGAGACGCTCGATGGCTGTGGTCATCACCCGATTGGCGATCTGACCAGCCTCACGCATGATCGAAATCTCAGCATCCGATTTGACCAGGCGAATCCAGTTCACCAGCAGGTCGGCATTGGCAAAGGACGCGTTGGGCAGGTTTTTCTGCAGCTCGGCGTAGGCGCGGGCAGTAAAATAATAGGCCTCCATCTCCACGCCAACGGTCTTTTCCCCCCAGCCGCGCTCGGCAATCACATCGCCCACAAAATTCATGGGATGCCGCTGCAGGGTCTGAATATAGTTTTCCGGATATCCGATGATATCAGTTGGGGGCAAAAAGGTGGTATGCCGTGCGCCGGACACATCCATTCGCCGCCCGATCCACAGTGGGGTATCCGCATCCAGGCTGACCACGACACACTGGGGCACATAAAACGACCATCCGTCATATCCGGTCAGGTAGTTCATGTTGGCTGGATCCGAGGCGACCAGCACTTCAATTCCGGCATCTGCCATCCGAGCCTTGGTCTTGCCAAGGCGATCGAGGTATTCGCTTTTTTTAAACAGGGTCATCGCTCCTCCACTATATCAACGGTTGAATTAAACCCAACCTCTTAGTTTCATCGCTTTTTCAATTTTCTTCAGCGCACTGATCCACGTGCCGATCCGTAACGTAGCGCCCTCGTGGACTCGGGCCGTTTCAGCCGCGTCACGGTAAGCCGCCAAAATCCGCTTTTCCAGCATGGCATTAACGGTGTTCAGGTCCCAGTACTGGTCGGAAAGCCCTTGTGTGCGCTCGAAGTGACAGACAGTGGCACCACCACTGTTGGCCACCACATCGGGCACAATCGTCACCCCCTTTTCGGCAAGAATCTCGTCTGCCTCGGTGGTCACTGGGCCATTCGCCCCTTCCACAATCAACTTGGCCTTGACATCCGCTGCATTGTCTTTGTGGATGACACTCTGCACGGCGGCCGGAACGATAATGTCGCAGTCGAGCGCGAACAGTTCTTCATTGGTGACGGGCTCGGTGCCGTGAAAACCAACCACTTTACCGGTTTCGGCCACATGGGTTTTGAGGGCCGGAATGTCGATGCCATCGGCATTGAAGATGCCGCCGAACACATCGCTTACGGCCACGATCTTGGCCCCTTCGGCATCGAGCAACTCTGCGAGCGCCGTTCCGACCTGACCGAAGCCCTGAACCACGGCGCTGCTCTTGGAGATGACCATTTTCAGATCTTCGGCCGCAGCCTTCAAAGTAATAAATACGCCACGACCGGTGGCCGCTTCACCGCCCACCGAACCACCCAAAATGGCCGGCTTGTCATTGATGGCCGCTGGGCAATGGTTGCCGGTAATCTGCTCATATTCGTCCAACATCCAGGCCATGGCCTGCTCGCCGGTGCCGATGTCGGCACCGGGAACGTCGGCCCAGGGGCCCTTGGGGGAGAGTGTGCGTACAAAAGCGCGCACCAGCCGCTCCATGTCGTTTTGGGTCAATTCGGCCGGATCGGCCTTGATGCCGCCCTTGGCGCCACCTGCAGGGATGGCCGCAGCGCAGTGTTTGATGGTCATGAACAAACCCAGCGCCTTGATTTCGTCCAAGGTAAGGTTGGGACGGATGCGCGTGCCGTTGCGGCATGGCCCCAGGGCGTCGCAGTAGTGAACGCGATAAGCGGGGAAGACCTGGAAAGCACCGCTATCGAGCTTCAGGGGTATATGGAACTGTTGAATCCGTTTGGGCGCCTGAAGGATCTGCATCACCCTCTCGTCGATCCGACCTATTTTTCCAGCTTGATTGAGCGTGTTGATCGCTACCTGAAAAACATTATTCATCTTGGTCACCTTAAATTTCTTATTGATTCTACGCTGGGACTGACAACCGGTCCCAGGCAATTAGAGATCAAAGTCAAAGATCCAGCAATGCAAGTTAAAGGCTATCACTTGAATTGTCTTGATCGTTTTTCCCTTCGCTTTTTCGATCCGAATGGTGAGAGGAAACGAAGCGATTAACCAACCACTGGCAGAATCAGGTCGGCCGGACCTTTCCCCGAAAATTTTAACTGCGGGGCGTGACGGCCCATCAGCTCATGAATCACCTGGGCCATTTTGACTTTCTCGCGCACCAGATCCCGATGGAAAGACTCGAATGCCCATGGCTTGTAAATGTCGCCTTCACTCGTGCCCGGTTCGATCTTGAAATAGACCGGTGCCGCTACACGGGCAATCTCCGGTGCCTCGTAGGCCCGGTACATGCCACCGAAAGCATCGACGATAATCACATATACGTCCAGGGGGATATCCACGGTCTTGCGGATGGACGACAGAATCGGCAGGGAGACGTCGGAAAGCGGATTGAAAGAATTGACCCCCATGGACTCGACCACCTTGGCACCGGCCGCACTGCAGTACCCGCCGAATACTGAAAATTTAAAGATAGTTTCAGTCGGAATAACCCCTTCTGCACGCATCTTGTTGAGAATTAACAACACGCCTTCGTCATAGACGAGGAAGCCGCGCACACCGGCTTCGATATTTCTCATGATGTCGGCAATGTGGTAGGAGATGTTGTCCGAACCCCTCAGGCGAAATCCCTGCATTTGCCCTTCGTGGGTCGCGGCTTCTTTGGATCCCGCATCCCAGCCTTTGCGATGGCCGACCACCATGACCAATTCAATCTTCTCGTCATAGGCCATCTGAGCCATGGCTTTAAGTTCTTCGAAATCGCAGTAGGTTGAGCCGCCCACGGTGGCGATGGCGCGGTGAACGGTGACATTGCGTTTTTTGGCCTCGTCGATCATGGCTTCCATGGTGGTGGCCCGTTCGACGCCGGCGATCTCGATCCGCCAGTGGGTCCCATCCGGAAAGGACTTGGTCGAGTCAGCTAAATCATCGCCGTCTCGGCCGGGAATACCTTCTTTT
>JAGTUY010000166.1 GCA_018224455.1 Desulfosarcina sp. | reverse complement strand
GAACCACCGCAACCGCAGCAGCCGAGGAGCAGCTTCGTGGTCTGCCCTTCGCCCCGGCCGACCGGCTGACATTGTGCACGACGCCATGCTTCTTAAATTTGCAATTGCTCCACAAAGCGTTGTGAAAAGCATTGACGAGATCAACAATTTTGATTATCTTATGATTCACCAATCAAATGGACAGTGATCTGGATCATTTTACAAAAACGGATAGACCCATTTTTAAATCAGATTCTGACCTGAAATCGCTTGATTGGATCGCACTGTTCAGTTGTGATGTCAAATAAATCATTAATAACAGAAACACAACGGGAGGTAGCTTATGGAAGTTAAAGATTTTTGTTCGGCGATGGAAGCAGAGATGACTTCTTGGAAAGCAAAAATGTACGATGCTATGCGCAAGATCGACAAACTCGGTACGGCTGAAAAAGATAAAATGCTGATGAACATTCAAGATCTTAACATGTTGATGGACGACATGGGCCAGCGTGTCGAACAGCTGCGCACGGAGTGCCCATCGGATTGGAGTCCTATCAAAAAAGAGGTCGAGCAAGGCAGCGTCGACATGCGCGGAAAGTATGAAGAGACCATGGAGTACATCGGCAAGGCCTCTCCGGTTTCGATTGCCGGGTGATTGAACGTTTCACGGTTTATGGCCTGGTCGCATGCATATGGGCAGTCAGGCCATGAACCGGTAAGCGTCTCTCGCGTCGATTGTTTGTGGGTCCGTGGATGAACGTAAGGCCGCATCCACATCAACCAACCATTATCCGATCCTTTGCCCTCCTGTCAGCCCCCCTGGCGATGACCATGTCTACAAGGTTGAATGAACCGAAAGCATATCAACAAGGTGCGAGCAGGTTCAGGTAAAATAAGGTTCTTCTGCACACTCGCCACGCGACGACCGCCACTGCGTCTCCATACGGAAAAGGAGAACACCGCCAATGGATGCCAAGGCAAATAACGATACGGCTGTTGAAAACCGGCCCATCCTGATCACGGGAGCCACCGGCTACGTGGGCGGCCGTTTAGTGCCGCTGCTTCTCGCCAAGGGCTATCGGGTCAGGGCCTGTGCACGCAACCCGCAGCGCTTGGAAAACCGGCCATGGCGGGATCACGCCAACCTACAGATCGTGGCCATGGATGCCCTTGACCTGGCCTCCGTTGAACAGGCGGTTACCGGCTGCGAGGTCATTTATTACCTGATTCACTCCATGATCGCCGGTAAGCAAGGGTTCGCCGACGCCGACCGCACGGCGGCGCTGAACATGGCGGCGGTCGCATCGGCACGCAAGGTCCGAAGAATCGTCTACCTGGGTGGACTGGGCGACGCAGACCACCCGGACCTGAGCAAGCACCTGCGCTCACGCCACGAGGTGGAAGCGATCTTCAAGCAGGGCGCCGTACCGGTGACCTGCCTGCGGGCGGCGATGATACTGGGGTCGGGCAGCGCGTCATTTGAAATGCTCAGGTACCTGGTGGACCGACTGCCGGTCATGATCACCCCCCGGTGGGTCAGCACCCCCTGCCAGCCCATCGCCATCAAGGATGTCCTGGGTTACCTTCACGGCTGCCTGGAATCGCCCGAAACCATCGGCGAGACCTTCGACATCGGCGGGCCGGAGGTGCTCAGTTACCGCGACCTTATCCATGCTTATGCCGATTTGGCCGGATTGACGCGGCGGATTATTTTTCCAGTACCGGTGCTGACCCCCAGATTGAGCTCCCTTTGGATCCACCTGGTCACGCCGGTTCCGTCAATCATCGCAAGACCGCTGGCCGAAGGGTTGAGCATTCCGGTGGTCTGCCGGGACAACCGCATCCGCGAGATTGTTCCGCTGGTGCTGCAGCCTGCTGCGGAGACCATACGCATCGCTCTGGACAGGCAGCCCCAAGCGGAGCAGGATGCCTGCGACCTGCCGCCTGACACCCTCCTGCCGCCGGAGTGGACCGCCTGCGGAGATGCCGATTATGCCGGCGGAACGACCCTGACCATGAGTTTTCGCATTGTCCTGGCGGCGGATATCGAAACGGTATGGCAAACCGTCGAGGCCATCGGCGGCGAGCAGGGCTATTACGGCAACCGCCTGCTGTGGTGGGCCAGAGGGGCGCTGGATGCATTCATCGGCGGCCCCGGCCTGAAAACAAGACGCCGCCACGCCAGGCATCTGGATGCCGATGAACACTTTCACTTCTGGCGCGTGTCCCAGGTTCATCGCCCCCGCCGACTGGTGCTCGAATCACACATGAAAGCGCCCGGTGGCGCGCTAATGGTGTTCCAGCTGACACCCCGCCCGGACCACACCGAGCTGGTTCTCCAATCGGTATTCCTATCCCGGGGACTGTTGGGGTTGGGTTACTGGTACGGCCTTTACCCGGCCCATCAATGGGTGTTTCGCGACATGCTCAAGGGTATCGCCCGCCATTGCGGAGCGCCGGTGATCAGCGGTCCGGATATGATCCCGGTGGCACATTGATAGATCGGTCGCACCGGCCTCGAAAGCGGGACTATTGATTCATTGCAGCGGACTGCGGCTGAAATGGCATCGTAAGAATGGAATTTGCCATTGCATACACAGAAATGCTCGCCGCGGCCGCTCCAATTGCGGCCAGTATCGGCGGTCGGCCAACTGCCGATTTACCACCATGGCGCATTCCCAAACCCGAAACACCCCTGCCTATCCTTGTCATGCATGGGATGGATGCAGGAGTGACAGCGCTGTCATCCTACGCCAAATCGAAGGTTGGAGACACGTCTGGTCCGGTCCGTATTTCACCGCCGGGCTTTCTGCCGATGATCCCTTGTTCAATTTCGATGCAGCGGAGATAATCTGAGATTTTTTCAAACGGTTCCCTTAAAACTCGT
>JAGTUY010000165.1 GCA_018224455.1 Desulfosarcina sp. | reverse complement strand
TCGAATCCGGTGGGCTCTACCTCTGGTCGGAATCGGTCGACCGGCAGATGATCGAACTGACCTCGACGGCCGCGGAACCGCCGGAACTGGCTCTTCAGGACATATCCCAGGCGCTTGACGAAATCACCCGGGAACTGGAGCGACCGTCCGGCAGCGGCACCTTGATGCGAACCCTTCTGGCCATGCCCGACGGGGTGTCGGTCGGAAAAATTTCTCTCGACGTATCGGGCACACCCATCCTGAAAGTGGAGGCGGTGGTCGATGCGGACAACCCGGATGCGTTCAAGGCCGTGCTTGCCGTCTTTTTGAATCGGCTCAACCAGCGATTCAACCTGGAGTCCAATGCCCTTCGGGAAAAGGATGTGACCATCCAGTTGGACCGCAGCCAAGGCGATGGAAGAAAACCGGTTTATCAGATCCATTTCGAGTTTGAACTATCATGAAGACCAGACTGGGCAAAAAATGGCTGACCGTCGGCGTAATCTGGGGCGTGGTGCTGGCCATGACCGGCTGGAACGCCCTGCTTGTCGGAAAAGTCCAATCGCAACGCCAGGAACTCGAGACCCTTCGCATGGATATGGGCTTTCTGCATGCCAGGCAGAGCGGGATCCAGGAGGTGAACCGGCAGCGCTCCCGGCTGACCCACCCGGTGAAATCGTTTGGCCTGGGGTTCCTGGTGGTTGAAAACGATCTGAAGCGGCTCTCCTGGGATTTCGGTCTCCGGCAGATGCAGGTGGAAGCGGATGGCCATACCGAGGACGCCCGTTCGGCGTCCATTTCGATCGTTGCCGCCGGGCCGCTGCCGGCCCTCGTGGGATGGATTGCCGCCGTGGAGGACGCGTATCCCTATCTGGTGATCGAACGCATGGACACCGCCTACGACCATCGCAACCGGGCAGGCCGGCTCCAGGCTGTCTTCAACTACCGCTACACGCTTGCCGAAGGGCAAAGGACGGGCTGACATGCATCGATTGGGCAGCCGCATACATGCATTGGTCGGCCTGTGGATCCTGGCCGGCCTGGTGGTGGCGGGAGCCAACGGCGCCATGCTCATGTCACTGCTGGATGACCCGCTGGCCGGTTATTCCGGTGGGGTCCGCATGGCTGACCAGGGGTTCCGGACCTACCGCACGCGGGTCACCGCCCAGGCTGAAAAAATCACTTCCGGCATGGACCTGTTGATCGGCCGATTCAAATCCGGGGACGTGGAGGAAGAAAAACCGGTGGTTCAACAGCCGTCTGCCCCACCGTCATCCGTGAAAACCAAGGCACCTGCGCCGGTGGCGCTGCCGACGCTGACGGGCATTCTGACCAGTCGCTCCAGCGATGGTGATGCCATGCAGCTGGCCGTATTGGACGGACGCATCTGTGCCGAAGGGGACCGGCTCGACAATCTTACGGTAATGCGGATCGCCCGTGGGGGCGTCTCCCTGGTCAAGGGCGATCAGGCCTGGTTTTTACCTGCGCCGGATCTTGCCTATTCGTTAACCACCCAATGAACCATCGCACCGGCCACCTGCTGTCAGGGGGAAAAATGGTATTTAGACTGAAACATACAAAACGGTTTGGGCTGATTTTGCTGGTCCTGCTTTTTCTGGTTGGATGCGCGGCGACGCCGCCCCGCCAGCCGGCGATCGAACCCGTCGATCGGGATGCGATCAAGGCGGCCCTGAAGCGCGACACCCATCCGGCGCCGCCGGGACCGCCGCCCTTTTCCCAGATGATCCTGCCCCGGACCGCAGAACTGGACCTTCCCGAAACCCTGTACTCGATGACCTTGAACGATGTGCCTCTCTCGGCCGCCATCGAGGCCGTCATGCAGGGATCCCAACTGAACCTGTCGGTGGCGTCGGACGTGGACCTGTCGCGGCGGGTCACGGTCCATCTGAAGCAGGCCACCTTTGCCGAAGCCATGGACATGCTGGTCAAAAACGGTGCCGGCTACGCCTGGACCGTCGAAGACGAGATGCTGTTCATCAATACTTTCATGGAGCGGATTTACGCCTTCGACTACCTGGACATGCCCGGCGAGACGGATATCGAGGTGGGCGGGGACATGCTGGCATCCAGTGTCGATGACGCCGGCGTCAGCGGCAAGTATGTCCTGAAAACAAGCAAAACCGGAGAAACCTCGGATGCCTGGTTGGCCATCGAAGCGACCCTGGCCACCTTGAAATCCGAAGCCGGCATCGTGCGCATCAATCGCAACGGCGGACTGATCTACCTGGCCGACACGCCCAAGCGGGTGGCCGCCATGGTCCGGTTTCTGGACGCCATGTACGAGGCGCTCAACCGGCAGGTGTTCATCGAGGCCAAGATCATGGAGGTCCGGCTGACCGACCGCAACCAGCTGGGCATCGACTGGTCGGCCGTGGATGTGTCCTTCAGCGCGTCCAATTTTTTTGTGGACAATTTCAACCTGAATTTTAACGGCGGCAGCACCCTTACCCTGGCCAATCAATCTGCCCTTGGTGCGGTGATGGATTTTTTGCGCACCCAAGGAGAGGTGTCCGTCGTGTCCAATCCGCACCTGGCCCTGATGAACGGACGGTCCGCCCTGTTGACCGTGGGATTTCAGTTCCCGTATGGGGATATCGATGGCGTGGACCGTGACGATGACACCAAGGTGGTGACCTTCGGCACCAGCATCAAGCGGGCCATCTTAGGCCTGCAGTTCGGGATTTCGGTCCAGATTGCCGCCGACGGTACCGTGGCCATGAATATCGTCCCGACCATCACCCGCATCCAGGAGGAGGCCGATGTGGAACTGCCCACCTCCGCCACCACGGTCCAGACCATCAAGAACCCGATCATCGACCTGCAGGAACTATCCACCACCGTGCGGGTGCGCGAGGGCAATACGGTGGTGCTGGCCGGCCTGATCAGCCAGGTGAAGGACAAGAAACACGAGGGGCTCACCGGGCTGGGGAATCTGCCCCTGGTGGGTGGATGGTTCAAGCACGTGGACGATACGGTGCAGACGCGCGAGCTGGTCATCTTCATCACCCCCCATATCCGGGAGCGTGGATGACGGGTGGGCCCTGCAACGATCAATGATGGTCGGCGTTAAAGTTTAGGAGCCGAACAGCCGATGCCGGAAACAACGGATTTAAATTCAAACCGCACCGCTAACGATACCAACTGAAAATGGCGGATTGGTTATGACACGGAATCAGAAGGGCTTTACACTGGTTGAGATCGCCATCGTGCTGGTGATCATC